>JBDRAP010000189.1:0-2302 GCA_043823615.1 bacterium | reverse complement strand
TTTCTGCCTATGTTTTGGGTGTGAACAATGTGCTTTGTCTTACTGGCGATCATATCAGCCTTGGCGACCATAAGGGTGCCAAACAGGTATTTGACCTTGACTGCGTCCAATTGATTGCTGCGGTAAAAAGTCTGGAACAGGGGCAGGATATTGGTGGAAATAAATTGGATGGCGGGGTTGAATTTTGTGTTGGTGCCACCGCTACCCCTGAGGCAGATAATATGGATTCCCAGCTACTGAAGTTTCGCAAAAAGGTTAAAGTCGGTGCAGGGTTTTTCCAGACACAGGCGGTTTATGATATGGTCAAACTTAAGTCATTTATGGAACATGCCAGAAAGTCTAATGTTAAGATATTAGCCGGCATTCTTGTTCTTGTCTCAGCAGGTATGGCAAGGTATCTCAATGCCAATGTAGCCGGTGTATGCGTCCCGAAAGGGCTTATCGATGAGATGGCTGGTGCGGAAAAGGGCAAGGCATTACAAAAAGGCATGGAGATAGCTGCACGACAGATTAAGCAGATACAGGACGAAAAAATCTGCGACGGTGTGCATATTATGGCTATTGGCAAGGAAGAGATAGTGCCTGAGATATTGGAGATGTCAGGGATGTAAGCAAGCACAAGACTATTGCTCGATCACAGGTGATTTGATTAATAACCTATCCGAAATAGCAATGAATGCTCAACGAGAGACACGAGACTTCCGAAGTCTTAAAGACTTCGGAAGCTCCCTAACCCCCGACAGAGAGGAGACACACCCCCTAACCCCTCTCAAGAGGGGATTTCTTAATTCCCCTCTATTAAGAGGGGTGGCTGCGAAGCAAGACGCGGGGTGTGTCTCCCACGCTGGCGGGGGTTAGGGGGGTGGATATTTCCCTAACCCACTAACTTAAAATGTCATGCTGCACCGGTAACGGCAAGACATAACCATTTCAAATGACAAAGGAGAAATTACTTATGAATATACCATTACTTGATTTAACCAAGCAGTATCAGTCTATAAAACAAGAGATTGATCAGGCTGTTATAAATGTTCTGGAAAAGGGGAGCTTTATCCTTGGTAAAGAGGTTGGCTTGTTAGAGGAAGAGATTGCTTCACTTTGCGGTATTAAGCATGGTATAGGGGTAAATTCAGGCACAGATGCCCTTTTAGTATCCTTAATGGCTTATGGGGTAGGCAGGGAAGATGAGGTTATTACTACACCGTTTACCTTTATTGCTACGGCTGAGGTTATAGCCCTCAATGGTGCCAAGCCTGTGTTTGTTGATATTGATCCAAAAACACTTAACATTGATGTAGGAAAAATTGAGGCAGCAATCACCAAAAAGACAAAGGCTATTATCCCAGTACATCTTTATGGTCAGATGGCAGATATGGACCAAATCATGGATTTGGCTAAAAAATACAACCTTATCGTGATTGAGGATGCAGCCCAGGCAATGCTCTCTGAATATAAGGGAAGATATGCAGGAAGCATTGGTCATACTGGGTGTTTTTCCTTTTTCCCGGCAAAAAATCTTGGGGCATACGGTGATGCCGGTATGATACTGACCAATGATGAGGATACAGCAAAAAGATTAAAGATGCTGCGAAACCATGGGTCAAGGGTCAAATATCATCACCCTCTTCTTGGATGTAACAGCCGTCTTGATGAGATTCAGGCAGCCATTTTGAGGATAAAGGCAAGGTATATCAAGAAATGGACACAGGCAAGAAGGCAAATCGCTAAAGCATACAGTGAATCTTTGTCAGATATTTCATGGCTCGCTGTCCCCTTTGAAGAGGAATGGAATAAATGCGTCTACAATCAATATACCCTCAGGGTGCAATCCCGGGACAAATTCCAAAAACATCTATCCGAAGTAGGCATACCTACTGCTATCCACTATCCCATGCCATTGCATTTACAGGAGGCATTCTCTTGTTTAGGGTATAAACAAGGAGACTTTCCTGAGAGTGAGGGGGCATGTTCAGAAGTTATCTCTCTGCCCATATATCCTGAGCTAACAGATGAGCAGAGGGATGCTGTGGTTGCAGGGATCAGATCTTTTGGATTGTAAAGTTTGAAGTGAACAACTGCAATTTATTGACAATGTGTTGGTTCACCGTGAATCGTAATTTTCCATTCAATAGTTAAGCTACTTTTTCCTATGTCTCTGCCCCGGATTCCGATGTTTTTTTAGACACAAGAGAAAGCCTATGATTATCATGTTAATCATCTTATTTAGCTGGTGGGAAGTACTGATCCCCAGCCTCTCACGATGATAATCTATTACCACCTCATCTGGTTATCTTTCGGCAGG
>JBDRAP010000188.1:0-2546 GCA_043823615.1 bacterium | reverse complement strand
TATCCTATAATCTACAGGGACGACTGACTGTTTGTCCCTGTCCTTTGCGAGGATGGCGGAGTTGGCAGACGCGCCAGACTTAGGATCTGGTGGGGCAACCTGTGCGGGTTCGAGTCCCGCTCCTCGCACCATTTAGTCTTGTAATCCAAGAGTCTAATCTATCAGATTTCCCTCAATACATCTGGTATGTTTTCCTTGCGTATCATATCTTCACACACCTCTCGTTCCCGAACAATATAATCATTTCCATCAACAACCATTACCTCTGGTACTCGTGGTCTTGAATTATAATTAGAGGACATGCTAAACCCATAGGCTCCGGCATCCTTGATTATCAATAAATCACCTTGCTTTACCCTGGTCATATATCTTTCGCGGGCAATAAAATCACCCTCCTCACAGATTGGTCCCACAATATCATACATCATCTCTTCAGTATTGCTGTGCCTTGTCGATGATATTACATGATGATAGGCACCATAGATGGAAGGTCTGATAAGATCATTCATGCCTGCATCTACAACAATGAAGTTTTTCTTATGGGTATGCTTGATATAAAGAACTCTGGTAGCTAATACCCCGGCTGGACCAACAATGCTTCGTCCAGGCTCTAAAATAAGCCTGTAATCATTGATTAATGGGCTGATTATTGTGGATAGGTCCTTTGGATTAGGCATGGATTCGCTCTCCTGATAAGGAATGCCGATCCCTCCCCCTAAATTGATAAATTCAAGATGGATATGAATATCATGAAGCTCCTTAACCAGAGACATAATCTTTTTAAGGGTTTCAAGATAAAGCTCAACCTTACTCAATTGCGACCCAATGTGAGAATGAATTCCTGCAACATTGATATTTTCAAGGGTGGATGCCGTCCGATAAACCTCTTTTGCTTCATGAATGGGTACACCAAACTTGCTTTTTGCAAGTCCAGTAGCTACATAGGGATGGGTTAATGGATTTATATCCGGATTTACCCTTAAGGCTATTCTGGCTACAATATTATTTGCCTTAGCAACCTCGTTAAGAAGAAAAAGCTCATTTTGGGAATCTACATTAAAGGCAAATACCCCTGATTGCAAGGCATATTCCATCTCTTCCCTTGTTTTGCCATTTCCATTGAAGACTATTTTTTCAGGAGAAATACCAGCCTTTAATGCCCGAAAAAGCTCCCCATAAGAAAGAACATCCATTCCTGAACCCATATTTCCCAATGCCCGAAGAATCGATAGATTAGAATTAGCCTTACAGGCATAACAAACCAACAAATCTACGGTTTGAAAGGCATCTGTATATGACTGATAATTTTTCTTCAAAGTGTCATGACTGTAAAGATAGAATGGTGTCTTTACCTTAGAGGCAATTTTCGAGATACTTGTACTATCACAACATAATTCATCATCAACATATTCAAACCCTGGCATAATTTTCTCCTTATGATGTAAGCATTCTATATTCGTAATAGTTTACCGCAGAGACGCAGAGGCACAGAGAATGGAAAACTAATCAGATCACAAAAAAGACTAACTTGGCAAAGCAAGTTGATTTGTCAGTAGTTTACAATGTAAATTTCAATATTCCTATCTTAATGGATGGAATCAAGCGTATGGCCAATAAACTTTAAGTTTTTCTCTGTGTCTCTGCGCCTCTGCGGTTAGATGAACTGTTACCTGTATTCTTACTTCCTTGACATAGTTCGTACCAATGTCCTTACAGCTATCTTTTCCTTTCTTGCCCATGATGCCCTTGGAAATTTCTTCAATATCTCTGTAATCCGTTCCTGAGCCTTTTGTGACCAGACAGTTGAAAAGTGATCTTTGATTATATTTTTATAGGCAGAGACAGCCTCCTTCCACTGATTAGCAGTCTCCATGCACTCTCCCATTTGAAACATAGCCTCTGGCATTTTTTCAGATTTTTTATATTTTTTTATGTATATCTTATAATTACTAATAGCTTCATCCCATTGTGAGAGGGATTTATAGCACTGAGCGATTTTAAGTTGTGCCTCATTTGCATGATATAGTGAGTCATAGTAATCAAGATAATGCTGAAACTCTACTATAGCCAGCTCAAGGCGAACATCTTTTTCATACGACAAAGCCTTTTCATAGACAAGAACAGACTCACGGTTAGCATGATAATCATATGGTTTGATATAGGGTTTACTCTGGATACATCCGGTAATAAGCAAAAGAGGCACAAGGCACTTAAATACCCAGAGTTTTGTATGGTCACACATGATTCCCTCCTACAGTATAAATGCTTACAGCCTGTCTATGAGTAGTTACCATAAATATCATATTATTGCCTATCCAATTGTTCATCCAGAATTGTTGTTGTCAGACAGATTGTATCTATATATGAGCATTTACAGATACACATGGCGGAGTAAGTGATGTTTCTTCGGTTTTTTTTAAGGTAGATTCCATTTTTTTTATCAAAAATGACAGCTTTTCCTCTGTTTTATCCCTTGCCTTAAAAAATTCATCAGTAATATGAAGAGCAGCTAACACAGCGATCTTACCTGTTGAAACGGTATCAGA
>JBDRAP010000187.1:0-5007 GCA_043823615.1 bacterium | reverse complement strand
ATTAATGCTTTTACACTGAGTTAATTAAAATCTGTAACATTTTGCATCTATTTAACCCTTAACGCTATATCTGTCCCCAATTGCGGGACAGAAAAGTTAAATATCGGCTCATTTTTTTCTTGACATTTCACCGCAGGACTTTGTGATTCTTCTCCTTCCTGTTGCACTTGCTACTGGCTAACAAGTTTAATAGGCTTTTTCAGGTAAGTAAATGCACCGTGTTCCAAACCAAATTGTTTGTTATCATCTACTGTTATAATGTGTATCGGAATGTGCCGCAGGACAGGATTAGCCTTGATTTGGTTTAACACCATCCAGCCGTCAATATCCGGCAGCCGTATGTCAAGTGTGATAGCCGTAGGTTTATATTCACTTGCCAGAGAAATTGCCTCTTTGCCAGATGAAGTAATCACAGGTTTAAAGCCATGCTCTCGTCCCATATCAGCTAATATATTTGCAAAGTTAGTATCGTCTTCAACAATAAGCAGAACACGATCGTCTGCTTGTACATTGTCAAAATATCTATCCCTCTTTTCCAGTGAAATGAACTCTTGCGGTAATGGCATTGGTAAGGGCATTGGTGAAATGGCAGCCATCTCTATCTGCTTTTTTTTGCTGATAAATGGGCTGTACTGACCTGCATAGGTCTCTGGCAGGTAAAGCGTAAATGTACTGCCTTCATTCACAACACTCTTTACCCTGATTTCTCCGCCTAAGAGATATGCCAACTCACCTTGCTGTGATTGCAGCTCTTCAGAGAGGGACTGCGATTCTCCAAGCAGTTTCTCGGTACGGCTGCTTGCCTCGATAGTATTAAGTACAATCCCGATACTTTCAGAGAGCTGTTCTAAAAAGCTCTGATAGATTTGGTTGAATAATTCAAATGAAGCAAGCTCAATTACTGCCTTCACATTTCCTTCAAAGATTATTGGCAAAACGATAATGTTAAGTGGTTTTGCCTGTCCCAAACCAGATGTAATCTGTATGTAATTATCAGGGACATTAGTGAGAAGTATCATCTGTTTTTCAAAGGTTGCCTGACCTACCAATCCTTCGCCGATTTTCCATACATTTGAGATGTTTTTGCGTTCTTTGTAGCCATAAGAAGCTAATAGTGTTAGTTGGTTTTCCTTTTCTATCCCATGAGTTGCTTCGATGGTTTCCATAATATAGAAAACACCATGACTTGCCTTGACCAATGGTGAGAGTTCTGAAAGCAGGGTCTGGGCAACAGTAAATACATCCCTCTGCCCCTGCAGCATACGGGTGAATTTGGCTATATTGGTTTTTAACCAATCCTGTTCTTTGGTGATGCGTGTACTTTCGCTCAAATTGTGAATCATCTGGTTAATGTTGTTTTTAAGGGCATTCATCTCACCTATTGCCTCGATCATAATTGAGCGGGTAAGGTCGCCTTGAGCAACAGCAGTAGCAACTTCAGCGATGTTACGAACCTGTGATGTCAGGTTGCTAACTAAGGTATTTATATTATCGGTTATGTCCTTCCAGACACCGGCTGCACTTGGTACCTCTGCCTGACCACCAAGTTTGCCCTCAAATCCAACCTCTTTTGCTACCCTTGTTACCTCAGAGGCAAAGGTGCTTAATTGGTCTACCATAGTATTAACAGTTTTTGTTGTCTTCAGGAATTCTCCTGTAATTGGTCGTCCTTCAATCTCAAGGGGCATTTTCTGAGTTAAATCACCCTTTGCAACTTGTGTGATAACCCGTGCGATTTCCATTGTTGGCTGTACCAAATCAGAAATAAGTGTGTTGATCCCGTTTGCATTTTTACTCCACGAACCCAAATAATGTTGACAACACTTGTAATTGCAGCAATAATAACATCTTCTCTGGATAAATTATATTCATTTGAACTTACTATGACAGCAGGTCTTTGTTTTACAGTAGTCTGATCAGTAAAAGGAAACGGAACAAGTACTATCTCCCCTTGTCTAAATGTTGTCATATACAGCATCCTCCTTATTATCCCATATCCGATTAAAAGTTGGTTCAGACAATTTAGTTATGTTTCTGACATCCTCTTTTCTATCTCTCAGAAACTCTACAAAATCAAACACACTTGTTACCTTTTCCGTAGGCAATTTTTTAATCTCTGCAATCAAAAATTCCTCATCAAATGCAATCGCATTGCTCATTTTCCCACCTCCTTTTTTGTATCACCAAGATGAGTAGCTTGCGACCTGCCAGAGATGCTATCTTCTTGTGGCCGCCTTGTGTGTCAGCAGGGACAAGGGGGTAGCAACCCCTTACCCCCTCTCAAGAGGGGATTTTCTGTATTCCCTCTAATAAGAGTGGTTAGGGGTGTGTAATCCTCTCCACTAAAACAGAAGATACCTTTTGCTAAACAATTCCCCCCACTTCACTGACCCATTACTTTAGTAACTATATAGGTGATAAAAACTGTTTACAGTTATTTTTTTAACTGACTGAACGCTTACCTGAATAGTTACGAGAAAAGAAGAATTAACTGATAAAATTAATAGCCACAAGGGACACAGGGTTATTAGATCTTTCCCCTGTTTTCTATTCTTGACTGTCTGCACTCAATGTCTGCCCACTTCA
The DNA here is from genome assembly GCA_043823615.1 of bacterium. Taxonomy (GTDB): domain Bacteria; phylum UBA9089; class CG2-30-40-21; order CG2-30-40-21; family CG2-30-40-21; genus CG2-30-40-21. The sequence continues at coordinate 2,421 of JBDRAP010000187.1, read as the reverse complement.
TTATTTGCACTCCTAATTCCTGAGCTTTCTTTAGTTTAGAACCCGGTTTTTCACCTACAATCAGAGCAAATGTCTTTCTATGGACATGATCAGATATTTTACCACCGAGTTTCTGGATAATCTCTGCTGCCTCAGCCCTTGAGAGATCGGGAAGTGTGCCTGTAATTACAAACTCATTGCCTGAAAATTCATTGTTAATTGCAGCAGCCTTGACATTTTCCTTACTGATTCCAAGGGATTTGAGGGATGCAAGAAGGCTTTTGGTTTGTTCCTGAGAGAAAAAGGCAACTATACACAAGGCTGTTTTGGGTCCAAGATCTGGGATGTTTAATAACTCTTCATTGGTTGCACAGCTAATATTTTCTAAGGATCCAAAATGTTCAGCCAGTACTGTAGACATTTTAGAGCCTACTTGTGGGATTCCTAATCCATTTATCAATCGGTCAAGGGGTTTTGTTCTGCTTTCCTCAATGCTTGCAAGAAGATTTTCTACAGATTTATTTCCCCAGCCTTCAAGAGAGCAAAGCCTTTCGAGCCTGTCTGAAGAGTCTTTCAGGGTATAAATAGATAAAATATCCTCAATTATTCCCTCTTCAAGAAGCTGTTTTACCACGCTTGTGCCCATGCCCTCGATATTCATGCAACCCCTTGAGGCAAAATGCTCAATTCGCCGCTGACATTGAGCAGGGCAATTTACACCCGTACAAAATGACCTTGCCTCGCCCTCAGGCTTGACAACAATTGCTCCACACTCCGGACAGGTGCAAGGGAAGACAAACGGTGTGTTTCGTTCACTTTTTGTATCATCAGGGAGCACGCCCACAACCTTAGGGATAACATCCCCGCTTCGCTCGATAATTACCCGATCATTTATCCGAATATCCTTTCTTTTTATTTCGTCCTCATTATGAAGCGTGGCTCTGGATATTTTTGCCCCGGCAATCTCAACAGGTTCCAGAATAGCCACAGGGGTTAATGCCCCTGTCCTGCCAACCTGAATAATAATATCCTTTAAGAGTGTTGTTGCCTGCTGTGCTGTAAATTTATATGCCACTGCCCAACGGGGGCTTCTACTCGTTGATCCAAGCTGTTTTTGAAACTCAAGTGAGTTCACCTTAACTACCGTACCATCGATTTCATACCCAAGGCTTGTCCTTAATTGTTCGCATTCCTGACAATACTTAATTACCTCATCTATTCCAATCAGTAGCTTGCGGTATGGATTAATTACAAATCCAAGCTCTCCAAGTCGATTGAGGGTATCATCATGGGTTGAAATTGTCCAGTCAGGCACATATCCTAATGAATGGACAAAGATACTTAATGGTCGTTTTGCAATCGATGCAGGATCAAGCAAGTGGAGAGAGCCTGCTGCAGCATTTCGTGGATTGGCAAAAGGTGCCTCTTTGTTGGCAATTTTTGAGTCATTAAACTCCTCAAATCCTTTAATAGGCATGTAAACCTCTCCACGAACCTCAATATCCACCAGCTCATTCAGTCTTAAAGGAATGGCATGGATAGTTCGCAGATTAAGGGTAATATCATCACCCATCATCCCATCCCCCCGGGTTAATCCTTGTTGAAATATGCCTTGGCGATAGATTAAGGATGCTCCCACCCCATCAATCTTTAACTCAACCACATACTCTACCTCTTCCTGACCAATTCCTTTTTTTACCCGACTGTCAAAAGCCCGCAGATCATCATAAGAATAGGTATTATCCAGACTTAACATGGCTATGGCGTGAGGAAATGATGTAAATTCTTTCAGTGGCTGGCCGCTTACTCGCCTGCATGGCGAATCTTCACGGATAAGCTCAGGGTGGTTGTCTTCGAGTTGTATCAGTTCATGCATCAATTGATCATACTCGTAATCTGAGATTTCAGGCGATGCCTCTGCATAGTATTTATAATCATGATACCTGATAATTTCTCTTAGCTTATCAATCCTTGAAGCAACATTGCCGGCATTTATTGTATTATTCATTTTCTTTTCCACCTCACTGCTTTTATTATACCAGAAAATTAAGAAGGTGTCAAATTTTTTCGCTCCTGTGTAAACGGAAATATGGAATATATCCACAGATTATGCAGATGACACGATAATTATGAGGTAATTGCAACAAAAAGGGAAAGAATCACAAAGGGTGTAAGTATCGATGGGAAAATATTGTAACAAAACAGGAGTAATTGAAAATGAGAAGAGACTGACAAGGGTTGCATTGATGGTTTTACACCCTCGTATAATATGTATGGTGACTTTGTATCTGCCCTCGTGAGGGGGGGCTGGCAGGGGATGTGATGAAGCGTAGCGAATCACATCCCCTGCCAGCCCCTGCCGTGCAAAAATTTTTCAACCTGTGTAAAACGGAAATCACATCACAAAGGTATAAAAGATACGAAGAAAATAGCAAGGGTGCT
>JBDRAP010000186.1:0-2037 GCA_043823615.1 bacterium | reverse complement strand
GATTGATTTGTTTATAATTGTTCTACCGATATTATGTTCCTAACGGAACAATTGTCGGTGTTTTATAAGCTTGATGTAATGATCCACAACCGCACAGGTCGAAATTAATTAACAATATCCGCTAATCTGTTCTGTGACTATATCAGACATCTTTATTCCTCTGTGCTCTCTGTGACCTCTGTGGCAAATTTTCCATATTTGCTACTCCACCGTAACGCTCTTAGCAAGGTTCCTCGGCTGGTCAACATCACAACCCTTTTTGTCTGCGATATAATATGCCAGAAGTTGAAGCGGAATAATGGTCAATATTGGGTAAAATATCTCCATGGTATGCGGTATATAAATAATATGATCTGCTTTTTTTGCTATCTCCATATCCCCTTCTGTTGCCAGGGCAATAACAATTCCATCCCTTGCCTTTACCTCTTCGATGTTGCCCAACATCTTTTCATAGGTTTTACTGTGAACAGCAATGGTGACTACAGGCATGTCCTCATCAATCAAGGCAATTGGTCCATGCTTCATCTCTCCGGCAGGATAGCCTTCTGCATGAATGTATGAGATTTCTTTTAATTTTAGTGCACCCTCAAGGGCTATTGGATAATTTATCCCTCTTCCAAGGTACAGAAAATCCTTGTAATAACTGAACTCATGTGCCAATTTTTTAATATTTGCATCCTCTTTAAGAATAGTACCTACTAAATGTGGTAATCTGCGAAGTTCATTGATCAATTCTTTGGCTCGTTCAGCTCCAATTGTACCCCTTTTTCTGCCAAGGTATATTGCCAACAGGTACAAGGCAGTCAACTGAGATGTAAAAGCCTTGGTTGAGGCAACACCTATCTCCGGACCAGCATGGGTATAAATGGTTCCATCAGATTCTCTCGGGATAGAGCTGCCGAGGACATTACAGATAGAAATTATCTTTGAACCACTTGCCTTTGCTTGTCTTATGCCGGCCATGGTGTCAGCGGTTTCGCCTGATTGAGAGATGGCTAATGTCAATGTTTTTCCAGAGATAATGGGGGATCTGTATCTAAATTCAGAGGCAATATCTACCTCAACTGGAATCCTTGCCAACTCTTCAATAATAAATTTTCCCACCAATCCAGCGTGCCATGATGTGCCACAGGCAATAATTACTATCTTTTCTATCTCGTTAAGCTGTTGTTCAGACAGTTCCATCTCTTCCAGATGGATATTATCCTCACCAAGCCTTGTCCTTATGGTATCCTCTATGGCTATGGGCTGTTCGAAGATTTCTTTGAGCATGAAATGTCTGTAACCTGCCTTTTCAGCCTGAGCAGCATTCCATGTAATCCTGACTACTGCCTTTTCCTTCTCTTCGCCATCCAGATTTGTAATTTTTACCCCATCCTGATTTAATATTGCAATCTCTCCATTGTCAAGGAATATAACATCTCTGGTATGATTTAATATTGCCGGCACATCCGAAGCGATAAAGTATTCATCTTTCCCAAGCCCTACAATCAACGGGCTGTCGAACCTTGCTGCAATAATCTGTCCCGGGGCTTTCAGACTCATTACGCCTAAGGCATATGTACCCTTTACCTTTTTTAATGCTCGCTGTACAGCTGCATACAGATCATCAGTAAACTCTTCTTCAATTAAATGAGCAAAAACCTCTGTATCTGTTTCAGAGACAAAAACATGTCCTCTTGCCTGAAGCTCATCCTTCAAAGAAAGATAATTTTCTACAATTCCATTATGGACAACCACAATATCGCCCTTACAATCTTTATGAGGATGAGCATTTTCTTCAGATGGACGGCCATGGGTTGCCCACCGAGTATGTCCGAGTCCAATGTTACCTGGTACTGGTTGTGCCAGGACAATTTCAGCTAATTCACTCAGCTTGCCCTTGCTTCTTCGTACCTCAATTGTGTTGTTGTGCAAAACAGCTATTCCAGCAGAATCATATCCCCTGTATTCCAGATGTTTTAAGCCGTCAATCAAAACAGGGACAACCTCTTTAGATCCTATATATCCAACAATACCACACATAAACACCTCCAT
>JBDRAP010000185.1:0-8419 GCA_043823615.1 bacterium | reverse complement strand
GTGCAAGGCCAGGGGTAGCGTCTCAGGGCGTGGGACTGGCACAGGGGTGCACTTGACCATGCTATAAGGTATTCAAGGGAAAGGGTTCAGTTTGGTCAGGCAATATCCTCATTTCAGGCAATACAGCATATGCTGGCTGATATGGCTACCCAGACAGAGGCAGCTAGGGCATTAACCTATGCTGCTGCCAGAATGATAGACTCCGGGGATGATAGTATCTCCAGAGAGGCAGCTATGGCTAAATTGTTTGCTACGGATGTATGTATGAAGGTAACAACCGATGCGGTGCAGATATTTGGCGGGTATGGGTATATGCGTGAATATCCAGTGGAAAAGATGATGCGTGATGCCAAGATTCTCCAGATCTATGAGGGTACAAACCAGATACAACGAAATGTAATCGGTCTTGCCTTGATCAAGGAGATGGCAAAGAAGAAAGTCTGACAAAGTTTGACAAAGTCAGACCTGTCAGACCTGTCAGACTTGTCAGACTGAAGGGAAATATGAATATTATTGTTTGCATCAAACAGGTTCCTGACACAGGTTCAGTAAAGATTGATCCAGAGACAAATACCCTGATTAGAACTGGGGTACCCTCGGTTATTAATCCATTTGATCTGAATGCCGTAGAGTTGGGACTGTCCTTGAGGGATGAATATGGCGGCAAGGTAAATGTCATTACCATGGGGCCACCGCAGGCAGAAGAGGCTTTGAGAAATACTATGGCTATGGGTGCTGATAATGTTTATCTGCTCTCTGATAGAGCGTTTGCCGGGGCAGATACGCTGGCTACATCATACACACTTTCTATGGCTATCAAAAAAATCGGGGATTTTGATCTGATCCTGTGCGGCAAACAGGCAATTGATGGGGATACGGCACAGGTTGGTCCTGAGCTGGCAGAGATACTTGGCATCCCTCAGGTAACAAATATCTCTAAATTAGTTGAGGTAAGGGATGCAGCAATCGTTGTTGAACAGGAGCTGGAGGATGGATGCGAGATCGTAGAGGTAGAAAGGCCATGCCTGCTTACAGTAACCAAACAGATAAATGAGCCGCGAATACCATCGTTAAAGAATAGTATGCGGGCAAAGAAGGCGGAGATTAATGTCTGGAAGGCAACAGATATTAATGCCGATGAGGCAAGGATTGGATTAAAGGGATCTGCAACACAGGTGGTGAAAATATTTGAGCCGCCAAAACGAACAGACAGACGAATGTTGCAGGGTGATGTTGATGAGATGGTGACAGAGCTTGTGACAGAATTAAAGAGGAGAATGGTGATATAGACATATTCACAAAAAGAGGTTATCAGCTTGCATGACATAGCAGTAAAGATATGCGGAATTACCAATATTGAGGATGCCTTGTTTGCGGTTGAGGCTGGAGCCGATGCCCTTGGGTTTATCTTTGCAAAAAAGAGTCCAAGGTTGGTAGACAGAAAAATAGTAAAAACAATAATCAAACAGATACCCCCATTTGTAACTACAGTGGGGGTATTTGTTAATGAACCAATAGATGTGGTGCAGGATATTGTCGGGTATTGCGGAATAGATATTGTTCAACTCCATGGAAATGAATCCCCCCAGTATTGTTCTCAGTTTAATAAACGAGTAATAAAAGCATTCAGGATACAAGATGCTGCCTCCCTTTTGGAATTACCCAAATATCATGTTTGCGGCTATTTGCTGGATACATTTGTTGAAGGGGCTGATGGTGGCACAGGGAAACAATTTGATTGGAATCTGGCAACAGAGGCAAAAAAATACGGACGAATTATCCTTGCCGGCGGACTTAATCCAGAGAATGTGGCTGAGGCAATTGTGCAGGTAAAACCCTATTGGGTGGATTTTAGCAGTGGGGTAGAATGTTTGCTCGGAAAGAAGAATAGGGCAAAGATGGTGGAGTTTGTTCGCAGGGTTAAATTGAAGGTGGCATGACACAATGAATATTAACACAGCAGCAATTATTGGGGTTGGGTTGATTGGCGGATCCCTTGCCATTGGGCTAAAAGAATGGTGTGGTGTCAAACGAATAGTTGGTATTGGCAGAAGTCCATCCTCGCTTGAGCAGATGGCATTGATTGTCGATAATCAGGGCAACAGGGTGATAGATGAGGTAAGTATTGATGCCAAGTATGGGGTCAGGGATGCAGATCTTGTTATTTTAGCCTTGCCTGTTGCTTCAATCATAGAGATTGGCAAGGAAATTGTTGACAGCCTGAAGACAGGCTGTATTGTAACAGATGTGGGGAGTACCAAGACAGAGATTGTTTGTTCATTAACCCCATTAATTCAGCAAAAGGGAGCATTTGTTGGGACACATCCGTTAGCTGGATCGCATAACAGGGGACCTGAATTTGCTGATATGGAATTGTTTAATGGGGCTGTGTGTGTAGTTACACCTATTGATGAAACAGACAGGGATGCCTGTGAGATAATAAGTAATATGTGGGCTGGGGTTAAAGCAAGGGTCGTAACGATGCTGCCACAGGTGCATGACAGGCTTGGTGCTGCCACAAGTCATCGTCCTCATGTAATTGCCTCTGTATTGGTAGATGTTGCTAAGGGTGAAGGAGAGAAAATAATTCCACTTATTGCCTCAGGCTTTCTTGATACAACCAGGATTGCTCAAGGAGATGCAAGGATGTGGCGGGATATTTGTCTGACAAATCAGGATGGTATTATAACAATGATTGAAAGGTTCAGGTGTATCCTGAATGAGTGGGAGTGCGTAATCAAGGATGGCAAAAAGGACAAACTCGAGGAGATGTTTGGGGCTGTTCAGGAATGGAGAGGACAGATATCTCACGCGGAGACGCGGAGAACGCGGAGGTAGGAGATAATATGATTATATTAAATTTTGCTAAAATGGATGGATTGGTGCCGGCTGTGGTACAGGATTATAAGACAAATGAGGTGTTGATGGTTGCCTTTATCAATGAAGAGGCATGGCAGAAAACATTGGATACCGGCAAGGCACACTACTATACCCGTACCAGACAAAAGATCTGGCTGAAGGGCGAAACATCCGGTCATTTTCAGTTAATCAAGGAGATATTGGTTGATTGTGATGATGATACAGTTGTGTTCAGGGTAGAACAGGTTGGTGGGGCAGCCTGCCATACAGGGTATAACTCCTGCTTTTACCGTCGGGTAGAAGAGAATGAATTGGTAGTGATTAAGGAAATGGCATTTGATCCACAGCAGGTGTATTCTAATTAATATTTGCTGTCATGCGGAACTTGAATAAGGAGGACAAAAGAATGGCTAACAATATATTACGACTTGGGATACCAAAGGGTAGTTTAGAAGAGGCTACCGTGAAGATGTTTAAGAATGCCGGGTTTGAGGTAAACATTCGGCATCGATCCTATTTCCCATCGATTGATGATGAAGAGATAGAGTGTATGCTTATTCGGGCACAAGAGATGGCACGGTATGTAGGAGATGGGATACTTGATGTCGGCTTAACCGGCAAGGACTGGATAGTTGAATCAGGGGCAGATGTGGTTGAGGTTGCAGAGCTTGTCTATTCAAAACAGACTACTACACCGGTAAGATGGGTATTGGCTGTGCCAGAGGATAGCCCTGTACAATCGGTAAGTGATTTGCAAGGGAAAAGGATAGCCACAGAAGCAGTAGGATTGACACAACGGTATCTGCAAGAGAAAGGGGTAACAGCTATGGTTGAGTTTTCCTGGGGGGCAACTGAGGTAAAACCACCAAGGTTGGCAGATGCAATTGTTGAGATAACAGAAACAGGCTCGTCATTGAAGGCAAATAATCTCAGGATAATTGATACCATTCTCACATCTACCACAAGGCTGATTGCCAATAAGACCTCGTGGGAAGATGCGTGGAAGAGAAAAAAGATAGAGAATATTGCAATACTTCTCAAGGGTGCCTTGAATGCCAAGGGCAAGGTAGGGTTGAAGATGAATGTTCAGGAGATTAATCTCGATAAGATAGTAAGCAGCCTGCCTGCTCTTCATAACCCTACAATATCTCACTTATCCGAGAAGGGCTGGCTGGCAATAGAGACAATTATTGATGAAAAGGTTGTCAGGGATATGATCCCTAAATTAAAGGAATTCGGGGCACAGGGGATTGTTGAGTATCCGTTGAATAAGGTGATATATTAGATTTGTAGTCTTGTAAACGAAGTAATGGGTCAGGGAGTTGTCCGTGCTTCTACTAATCGCTGACCCATTGCACAGGCTATAAAATTTTACTTGTAAAGATACAAAATATATGCTATAATAAATATAATTTAACTATCAAGATGAGGTGTAAAAAGAAATGAAAAAAGGTATTCATCCAAAATACGAAGAGATGACGATTGTTTGTGCCTGTGGGGCAGGGTTTCCTACCATGAATACTGTGCCAGGGTTAAGGGTAGAAATATGCTCTAGTTGTCATCCATTCTTTACTGGAAAACAAAAGTTTATCGATTCTGCAGGAAGGGTAGAAAAATTCAAGAAGAAATATGGAACAGTAAAGGCTGCAGAAACAGTATAATCGTTCAACTGCCAGCAATTAGCTGCCAATGCTGTAGGGGCAGGCCCCCGTGCCTGCCCTCTGTCTCACCCACAAATTCAAATGTCCTGCACCGCTATAGGCATAGTTCAAACTAAGAGTGATTATGCCTTGTCTATACTCGACTAATCTGGATAGGAGAACAAGATGCGTGTTGAATTATTGGAGCATACTCCGGAGCCTGAACACTTGGTGGCTCTTGCAGCTAAGTTGTGTTATTCTAATGCTGATATAGATGAATTGCTTCAAAAAGAAGTAACAGCAGAACAAACAACTGCCTTTATCCACAAGCTATTGAAGATGGGGCATCTTTCTCCATTTGAGCATATTAATTTTACCTTTGGGGTTGAAGGCATATCCAGGGCAGCATCCCATCAATTGGTCAGGCATAGAATCGCCTCTTATTCTCAGCAAAGCCAAAGATATGTAACTTATCAGAATTTTGAATTCGTGGTGCCCCCAAGTATTTCTTCTACAGAGTTATCATGTGAATTTTCTGAGGCAATGGAATATCTTCAAGGAATCTATCATAAGCTCATCTCTTCCGGTATCCCACCGGAAGACGCTAGGTTTGTCTTGCCAAATGCGTGTACTACCAAGATAATTGTTACCATGAATGCTCGAGAGTTGATGCATTTTTTCCGCTTGCGATGCTGCAACCGTGCACAGTGGGAGATTCGTGCCATGGCAATAGAGATGTTGGAGCGTGTGAAGGCTGTTGCACCCAATATCTTTACTAACTCTGGTCCTGCCTGCGTTGGTGGCAATTGTCAGGAAGGGGAATTGTCCTGTGGTAAGCCATGGAAAAAGAAACGATCAGTTGAAGAGATAAGTCTTCCAGAAATCATACAGGACATATTCCGTAACCGTCCGTAACCACAAGGTGATATTTATGTTTGAAAAATTAAAACAGCTAAAAAGTGAATATGAGGATTTAACCCATAAATTGGCAGACTCATCCATTATGACTGATATGTCCGCATACCATAGTTATGCCAAAAAAAGGTCGCAAATAGAACCACTTGTAGAAAGATGGATGGAATATGAGGGAATAGAGCAGGAAATCTCTGAGTGTAATTCATTGTTAGGCAACGAGCATGATGAGGAATTAAGGCGAATGGCTCTTGAAGAGATTGAAGGGTTGGAAGAAAGAAAGGGGTTGTTAATCAGAGAGATTGATGACATGCTTACACCTGACGAGAATTCTCAATATAAAAATAGGGATTTTATCATGGAAATCAGGGCTGGTACAGGTGGAGAGGAATCAGGGCTTTTTGCAGGGGATCTCTTTCGGATGTACTCCCGTTATATTCAAAACATGGGTTGGAAATTAGATGTCGTGGATTCAAATCCTACAGAGATAGGAGGGTTTAAGGAGATAGTTTTTTCCATAGAGGGTGAGAATGCCTATAATTGTCTCAAATTTGAGGGTGGAACTCATCGTGTCCAACGGGTGCCAATTACAGAGACGAGTGGTCGTGTCCATACATCAGCTGCTACGGTCGCAGTATTGATTGAACCAGCGGATGTAGAGATAGAGATTCGTCAAGAGGACCTAAAGGTTGATGTTTATCGATCAACCGGGGCAGGTGGACAGCATGTTAACACCACTGATTCTGCTGTAAGGCTTACCCATATACCCACTGGGGTAGTCGTAACCTGTCAGGATGAAAGGTCGCAACACAAAAACAAGGCAAAGGCAATGAAGGTTCTCAGGGCAAGATTATTTGCTCATGCCCAGGAGAAGCAACAATCTGAGTTCTCTCAAGTCCGTAAGCTACAGGTTGGAACAGGAGACAGGAGTGAGAAGATAAGAACATATAACTATCCACAAAACAGGATAACAGACCATCGTATTGGGCTGAGCCTTTATAAACTTGAGATAATTATGAATGGGGACTTAAATGAAATGGTTTCATCTCTTGCTCATGCAGCGAAAAGTCAGAATACAGAAGTCAGTCAGAGGAAGTCGTAAAAGGATTAACCACTAAGACACAAAGAAGAAAAAAATAAAGAATATTAGTATACATAATTAAATTGAAGCAATTGTTTTCTTTAAGTCTGTGAAAAAGTGAGCTATGTTATCATGAAAATATATATTGACACTTGCGGTATTCAAAGACCTTTAGATACAAAAAGTCAATTGAGAATTATACTTGAATCTGACTCAATACTCGGACTTATCGAATTTTGTAAAGAAAACTACGCTGATTTGATTACTTCAGATATTTTGAGATTTGAAATCAGAAACTGTCAGAATGTTGTCAGACGAGAATATGCTGAAAATGTTCTGAGAAAAGCCAGAATAGATATATTTCTTACAGAAGAAATCAGAAAACATGCGGTTGAGTTGGAAGGCTTTGGTTTCAGAGGAGTTGATGCTTTGCATCTGGCTTCTGCGAAAGCAGGTAATGCCGACTTTTTTTGTACTTGTGATGACGAAATTATTAAAAAGGCAAAGTTGATGAAAACAAACAAAATAAAAGTGCTTTCACCAACAGACCTGATAAAGGAGCTTAAGTTATGATTATTGAGCAAATACCCATGTGTGAAGTTATAAGCGATGCAATGCATATTCTGACATCTCAAATCGGTCCTGCAAACACAGCGAGATTCATTAATTATTTTTCTGTTGGGTTTGGGGACTATACCGAAGAACATAAGCAACTTTTTGCCAAATATACAGTTGATGATATAGTCAAAGAAATAAAAGAATATAAGAAAAAGCCTAATTAAATCGGTGCGATGGATTTGGCAGAGAGGTCGGGCAGTAAGATAAATGTTAAATGTTAATTGAGAGGTCAGGTGATTAACTCAAGAACAGGCAAGCGGATAACCGAGCAGGCAAATCTCGAAAGTAGAATTAAGAATTCTAACATTGGCGTTGTGCCTATTAGCAATGGATGGGTGTCGTGATTAAGGTTTTGGGCTTATCAATATTTTATTTTACACATAACAGTTTATGATTATTCTCCCTGCTGTGTAAGTGTTTCTTATCGTTATGGGGCAGAGGAGGCAACAAAATGACCACACTTGATGCCTTGCATTGGGCAATAGATTCCCTGAAAAATGCAGGGATAGAAACAGCTGTAACAGATGCAGAGTGGCTGCTGGAGGATATTGTTTCTCTGGTACGGCATCAGCTATACCTCCAGAATCGCCTCTTGACAGATGAAGAAATAACACATTATAGAACATTAATAAAAAGAAGATGTAAACATGAGCCTGTAGCATATATTATTGGCTACAAGACCTTTCTTGATTGGGAATTTGTAGTTGGTCCCCAGGTACTTATCCCAAGGTGGGAGACAGAGGTATTGGTAAATGAGATCTGCAAGCATTCTCATCAAGGCTGGAGGGTTGGGATAGAGATTGGTACAGGAAGTGGGGCAATTGCAATCAGTCTGGCAGGGATGTTGCCTCATATTCGGGTGTATGCCACAGATATTTCGGCATCAGCACTACAGGTAGCATGGCTGAATGCTCAACGACTTGGAGTAGCAGACAGGATTACCTTTATTCAGGGGGATATGTTTTCTGTCTTAGTTGGGCTTGAATTAGAAAAAACAATGGATTTTATTGTCTCCAATCCTCCATATATTACAACCAAAGAAATGGATACTATCCCTCCGGATGTCAGGGATTTTGAGCCAAGGGTAGCATTGGATGGGGGTGAGGATGGGCTTGATTATTATAGAAAGATAATCAATAATGCACCGGATTATCTTGTACCAGGAGGCTATTTAGCCTTTGAGGTTGGTTTGGGTCAGGCAAAATCTGTAAAAGAATTGATGCAGGAACGCTTCTTTGAAACGCAAATTATAAATGATCTGTGCCAGAGACAGCGAGTAGTATTTGGACAGATCTGATGGATGTGTACC
>JBDRAP010000184.1:0-2266 GCA_043823615.1 bacterium | reverse complement strand
ATGCCGCAATTGCCAATTACCTCAGTAGTTACACCCTGCCGTATCTTGCTTTCAGAGAGCGGATTAGCCAGAATAGTGAAATCAGAATGGCTGTGCATATCTATGAAACCAGGACAAACTACCCTATCAGCAGCATCAATTGTCATTAATGCCAAAGAGTCATCTAATATCCCTATTTTGACAATCCTTTCGCCCTTAACCCCTATATCAGCCTTGTACGCACAAGCCTTTGTTCCATCAATAATCGTACTGTTTTTGATTAATAAATCATACATCATCTGGCTATGATACCACAAAAACTGCATCAGGTCAAGTAGTTTTTTTGTAACAATCGTGCAATTAAGATTTATCCACAGATTACACAGATTTCACAGATTAAAGAACAAATCGCTCAGATTTCTGAGCTTTTTGCTACAAAGTTTAGAAGAAGCTTATGTTTAATTATGCAATAGAATCTCTCTTATTTATTTCTATTGATACTCTCTAATCTGTGAAATCTGCGTAATCTGTGGATATATTCCCTATTTCTGATTGCACAGGTCTGGATTTTTTCTGTCATCAAAAAATAAGGTTGACTATTCCCCCCTTTTAGGGTATAATCTTGAGGGGTGATAGAATTGAAACCAATAATTGGAATTGGGGGTTCCCGGGATAAGGCAGGAAGAATATTCGTTCATGAGAATTATATTAATGCAGTCCACAAAGCAAACGGAATACCAATAATCCTTCCGTATATCCGGGATGAACACATCTTAGACATGATCCATGGGATGATAATTACCGGAGGGGATGATATACCGGCAGAGCTGTTTGGAGAAAAGCCTGTTTGCAAGATTAATCCAGAAGACAACCAAAGGCTGGAACATGACCTCTGGCTGATACAAAGGCTAAGGGAAAGAAATATTCCAACACTTGGTATCTGTTATGGGATGCAAATAGTCAATGTTAGCCTTGGTGGAAGACTTTATCAGGATATACAAACACAGCATACAGGGGCAATTAATCACTTGCAAAGAGAAAATACTCCGGCTCACTCAATAATAATAAAATCAGGGACAACCTTAGCATCTATTCTTAACCACCCTCTATCCATGCTCACAAGTGATTATGAAGGGTTAATGGTAAATAGCACCCATCATCAAGCTGTCAGGGATATTGGTCAGGGATTGATTGTCTCTGCTGTATCCACAGACGGGATTATAGAGGCAATAGAGTCTCTGAATGGATGGTTTTTAGGGGTACAACGGCACCCTGAAAAGATGGATGAAGAATCATCCAGACAGATATTTTCTTATATTATTAACAAAATACAGAATACTATTTGTAATAGTTCACCGCAGAGACGCAGAGGCACAGAGAATGGAAATTAATCAGATTACAGATTAGAAAGCAAGTTGATTTGTCAGTAGTTTGCAATGTCAATTTCAATGTTCCTGTCTTAATGGATGGAATCAAGTGTATGTCCAATAAACTTTAAGTTTTTCTCCGTGTCTCTGCGCCTCTGCGGTTAGCCAAACTATTACTTCTATTTAATACTAAGGAGGATTACTATTATGGATTGGGGAATGAAAAATCGATTATCTCACTTGATTCAGCCTGATGGCCACTGTTTTTTTATGCCTATAGATCATGGATATTTCCAGGGTCCAACCACAAAGCTGGAAAAACCATGGGAAACTATTAAGCCGTTACTTCCCTATTTTGATGCCCTTTTTGTAACTCGAGGGGTTTTGCGTTCTGCAATACCGCATGATATTGATAAGCCTATTATTCTCAGGGTCTCTGGTGGTACAAGCATGGTAGGTAAGAATCTGGCAGATGAGATACTTACTACCTCTGTTGAAGAGGCTCTGAGACTTAATGTCTCTGCTGTAGGGCTTTCTGTATTTATTGGTTCTGATTATGAAAAGCAAACCCTGTCAAATCTGTCAAGCCTTGTTAATGAATGTCAACGGTACGGACTTCCTGTAATGGCTGTGACTGCGGTTGGTCGGGAGATGGAAAAAAGGGATGCACGGTATCTTGGTCTATGCTGTCGAATCTGTGCTGAATTGGGTGCTGATGTTGTCAAAACATACTGGTGTGAAGAGTTTGATAAGGTAGTAGATGGTTGTCCTGTTCCAGTGGTAATGGCTGGCGGACCAAAGGTAGACACCGATAGAGAGGTCTTTGAGTTTGTTTATGATGGGATGCAAAGGGGAGCCATTGGTATCAACCTTGGCCGAAATGTGTGGCAGAATAAGTACCCTGTGGCAATGGCTGCTGC
>JBDRAP010000183.1:0-3420 GCA_043823615.1 bacterium | reverse complement strand
TGTGGATGTTTATAATAACTCAGACTGCCCATGTATCTGTATCAGCAAGCTGGGCAGGGAGTGTAAAGCTTTTTAAGGTATTCATCTTTTGTTTTCTTATAGCAGCTATTGTTAATTCTCAGAAAAGATTAGAGATAATGCTTGCAGCAAATATTTTTGGGATTACTTATTTTTCCTTAAATGGATTTTATTCTTTTTTGACTGGAGGAGATGTAACTGGAATTTATTCAGACAATAATTCTATAGCTCATATTTTGGTTTTATTCGTTCCTTTTGCAATTGCAATGCTTTTTTATCCCAATAAATGGATAAGGCTTTGGGGTTGTGTGCTTATTCTAATGCAATTGAGTACGATTATCATATCAAACTCACGAGGAGGTCTACTTGGGCTTGCAGGCGTACTGCTATGGATGCTTTTTCAGGGGTTGAGAGGATTTAAGTGGAAGATGATTGGAATAGTGGTAATAATAGCTCTTGTGGCTGCAGGGATAATCTTCGGTACAGAGGCTGGAGGAAAATGTATAAAGAGAATGGAGACCGTGAAGAGCTATCAAAAAGATAAAGGTTCTGCAATGAAAAGGATATATCTCTGGCAAGCAGGGATTGAGATGATGAAGGATTATCCAATTACTGGGGTTGGCTTGCAAAATTTTAAGCTTACCTTTCCTGAATATAATCCTTATCTTAGGACACAAGTTACACATAATACATATATTCAATTTGGAAGTGAAAGTGGCATTCCTGGATTAGGATTGTATCTTTTGCTCTTGATTTTTCATTTTAAGACGACATTTGATATAAGAAGACGAGTTGATAAAAATTCATTTATATCATACATTTGTCTATCATTAGAGGCAGGGATGATTGGTCATATGATAAGCTCAACATTTCTTGCAAAGGCTTACTTTGAGCCTGTTTATTGGTTGATAATAGCTGGGGCTATATTAAATAAGTTGGTAAAAGAACAGGTACAAACTACATGATAAGGATACAAGGGTGAATATGATGAAAATAATTAATATCGTTGGTGCTCGACCAAATTTTGTAAAAATATCTCCATTGATAGAGGAGATGAATAAGTTTTCTCATATTGAGTCAATCATTGTACATACTGGTCAGCATTATGATTATAATATGTCAAAACAGTTTTTCAAGGATCTGAATATCCCTGATCCGGATATACACTTAGAGATTGGATCAGGTAGTCATGCAATGCAGACAGCAAAGATTATGATGGGGGTTGAAGGGATATTGCTTCGTGAAAAGCCGGACTTAACCCTGGTTGTTGGGGATGTTAACTCAACGATTGCCTGTGCCCTTGTCTCTGTAAAGCTGAATATCCCTGTGGCTCATGTAGAGGCAGGTTTGCGGAGCTTTGACAGGGGAATGCCTGAGGAGATAAATAGAATTCTGACTGATGCCATCTCTGATTATCTTTTTGTTACAGAGCGTTCTGGTATGAAGAATCTCCTTAGCGAGGGGGTTTCTGAAAAGAAGATGTTTTTTGTTGGGAATGTGATGATTGATACTCTGCTTAAGTATAGAAAACAGGCTGAGAATACAGGTATCCTGAAGGAACTGGGGGTAGAAGATAGGAATTATTGTTTATTGACCCTTCATCGACCAAGTAATGTAGATAATCAAGATGGATTAAAAAATATATTAGGTGCAATAGATGAGATTCAAAGGGATATGTTGGTAATATTTCCGGTACATCCAAGGACAAGGACAAGGATGGATGAATTTGGAATGCGGGATTGGATTGACCAAATGAAAGGGTTAAAACTTATTCATCCGGTAAGTTATCTGGAATTTTTAGGGCTTATGAATAAGGCTCAATTTGTTTTAACAGATTCGGGTGGAATTCAGGAAGAGACAACGGTTTTGGGTATCCCCTGTCTTACCCTGCGAGAAAATACTGAACGCCCGGTAACAGTAGAGGTAGGGACAAATATGGTGATAGGAACAGAGCAAAAAAGGATTATCGAGGAATCTAAAAAGTTGATTAATGGCTGTAAAAAGGGTGGAACAATTCCTGAATATTGGGATGGGAAGGCAGCAGAGCGGATTGTAAGGATATTATTAAGGGAGATGGCCAGTGAAGCTTGTTAAAAAACTACCTGAACATAAAAGAGCCAAAACCCTTGTTGTTGGGGCTGGTGTTGGCGGAAGGATGATTGTTAAGGAAATACAGGCTCATCCTGAATTAGGGTATGAGATTGTTGGCTTTATTGATGATGATCAAAAAAAGTTGCATCGAAGATTCCATGGGATAGAGGTTATTGGAACTGTTTTTGATATTCCTGATGTTGTCAATAAATTAAGGGTAGAGGCTGTTATTATCTGTATCCCGTCTGCTTCCGGAGAAATTAATAGAAATATTGTAGCAAGATGTGAACAGAGCGGTGTAGATTACAGAATAATTCCCGGAGTCTTTGAGATCCTTGGTGGTACGGTAGATGTTAGCCCTATTCGAAATGTAGATGTTGAAGACTTACTTAGAAGATCGCCGATAACGATTAATTCGAAGAGGATATTAGCGTATTTGGCTAACAAAATTGTTCTGGTTACAGGTGCAGGTGGTTCTATTGGTTCAGAGTTGTGCCGGCAGATTTGCAAGGTAAGACCTAGCCAAATACTTTTACTGGGGCATGGAGAAAATAGTATCTATCAGATAGATAGGGAACTTAGGGCAAGCTATCCTCATGTTCAGATAGAGCCGATTATCTGTAGTGTTGTGGACAATATAAAATTAAATCATGTAATGAAAATATATCAACCAAATGTTGTTTTTCATGCAGCAGCATACAAACATGTGCCATTGATGCAGGAGTTTCCTGAGGAGTGTGTTAAAAATAATATTATTGGGACATTGAATGTAGTTATGGCAGCGGATAAGTATGGGGTTAAGAAGTTTGTCAGCGTTTCTACGGATAAGGCTGTTAACTGTGTAAATAATATGGGTATCTCTAAACGAATCGCTGAGATGATTATTCAGTCTTATTCAAAGGTAAGTCGAACAGAATTTATGATTGTCAGGTTTGGTAATGTGCTTGGAAGCAGGGGGAGTGTTGTCCCACTTTTTAAGGAGCAGATAGCAAAGGGTGGTCCTGTAACCGTAACCCATCCGGAAATGACCAGATTTTTTATGACTATGCCTGAGGCTGCTCAATTAGTTGTTCAGGCAGGTTCCCTTGGCAGAGGCGGAGATGTGTTTGTATTGGATATGGGTGAGCCTGTTAAGATGCTTGACATGGCAGAGGATCTTATTCGTCTTTCTGGATTTGAGCCATATGTTGATATACCGATAGAGTTTATTGGTATTCGTCCCGGGGAAAAACTATACGAAGAACTGCTAACTACTCAAGAGGGAACTGTTGCTACAAAGCATGAGAGGATATTTCAAACCAAGGCTGAGGA
>JBDRAP010000182.1:0-4341 GCA_043823615.1 bacterium | reverse complement strand
ATTGACTGCAACCTTAAATACCTCACGCCCACTCATGCGGATATACCCGGCAACAGGCAGTGCAAGGATAGAGGCAAGCCTCCCATCTGCACCCAGATTCGTAGATCATATCCCATAATTATCTGCAACAGGTTGCAGGACAGCAGCCCCTGCTCCATCTCCAAACAAGACACAGGTATTCCTGTCTGTCCAATCAAGCACCTTAGAAATAACCTCTGCACCAACAATCAATGCCGTTTTATAGGTAGCTGTAGCAATAAACTGCCGTCCTACCTCTAAGGCGTATGAAAAACCAGTACAAGCTGCAGAGAGGTCAAAACATGCAGCCCGTAATGCACCAATCTTATTTTGAATAAAACATGCTGTAGATGGAAAGGTCATATCAGGTGTAGCCGTAGCTACAATAATTAAATCTATGTCTATTGGACTAACCCCGGCAGATTGTAAAGCTGCAAGGGATGCAGGCAGCCCCAGACATGAGGCTGTAGTTTCTGGTGAAGATATCCGTCTTTCACAAATACCTGTTCTTTCAACAATCCATGTATCCGAGGTGTCGACCATTTTTTCTAAGTCAATATTTGTCAATATATTTGGCGGGACATAACTCCCGGTACCAACTATTCCTACAGAACATATCCTTTTCAAGATTCCTCCATTATGTCAGACTGGTCAGACTGGTCGGACAGCCTCTTTCTCCATCATTTCTTCAATATGCTTGTTCACATCATGCCTGATAAACTCAGATGCAACCCGTATCCCATTTTTAATTGCCTTAGCCGAGGATGAACCATGACAGATAATAGAAACACCATTTACCCCAAGCAAGGGGGCACCGCCATACTCTGAATAATCTACCAACTTCTTAAATTTCCTGAAAGCAGGCATAGAAAGGAATGCACCCAGCCGAAGAATAAATGTGGACATCAACTCTTTCCTTAAAAAGCTTGATATCCCTTCTGCAAGATTTTCTCCAAACTTCAGGACAACATTACCCACAAACCCATCGCAGACGATAACATCAAACTTTCCGTTAACAATATCCCTTCCCTCAGCATTACCACAAAAATTAAGTGAGCTTGCTTTTAAGAGTGGAAAGGCAATTGCAGTAAGCTCATTCCCCTTAGATTCTTCTTCACCGATACTTAACATTCCAATTCGAGGGTTGTTAATCCCAAATATATACTTAGCATAGACCTGTCCCATTAATGCAAACTGGAACAAGGATACAGGTTTACAATCAACATTTGCCCCAACATCCAAAAGGAGCGTTACCCCGCCACTAAAATTTGGCATAATAGCTACAATAGCCGGACGCAAAACACCCTTTAATCTTCCCATATTCATCAGCATTGATCCCATGACCGCACCAGTATTACCTGCTGAAACAACTGCCTGTGCCCTTTTCTCCTTAACCAATTTAGCACAAACCATAATAGAGGAATCCTTTTTTGTCTTCAATGCCAGAGCAGGGGATTCGTCCATTTCAATAACTTCTGATGCATCTTCTATGATAATAGGAATTCGTTGTTCCTTATGTTTTCTAAGCTCTTCCTGAATAATCTCTTTCCTGCCTACCAAAATTATTTCTACATCCTTTAATTCCCTGGCAGCCTCAATCACACCGGCTACTATTGCCTCAGGGGCATGGTCACCCCCCATGGCATCAACAGCTATTTGCATAAACTATCTCCTTGTATTACAATGGCGGATAGCAAACCACCCCTGTTTACTCCTCTGTTTTTTCTTTTAATTTTACCACTATGCGTCCCTTGTAACAGCCACACGATGGACATACCCGATGAGGCAGCTTGGGTTGGTTACATTCAGGACAATTGGAAATATCAAGTGGTGATAATCTCCAGTTTGCCCTTCTCTTATCCCTTCTTGCTCTCGAATGTTTTCTTTTTGGATTAGGCATCTTTTTCCTCCTGTAATGATACTACCCCTTTGGGGTTTTGGTATTTTCTTTTATAACTATTCAAGGCATTCAACTATCAATTGTCCACTTACTGTCCACAGCATATTTTCCCTGTGAACTCATGGACTATAGTGAAGCCCTATATCTGAAAGCTTACCCTTTTTTTCAAACATCTGGGTAGCTGTACAACTACATTCTTTAATATTAAGATTTTGCCCACATTGAGAACAAAGCCCCTTACATCCATCACAACAACGAGGTACCATGGGTAAGGCTAATATCAATTGGCTGCAATATTCTTCAAGTATGTTCAGGGTACCCCCTGTATAATTATTTATATAAATATCATCCTCTGTAATCTCAACACTTCCAAGGGGTTCGGTATCTTTTTCCCCTGCAGTAGACTCGGAAACTGCTGAATGATAGTCAACTATAAAATTTCTTTCCAATGAATAATCAAACCATTCCAAACAACGACAACACTGAAGACTCACCCCTGTCTGCAGCCAGCCGGATAACTCAATCCTGCCATATCCCATTCCTTCTAATTTCATTCTAAAGTCTATCTGCTTTTTTACTAATATTTTGGCATCCTTTAGTAATAAGGCAACATGCTTTTCTTCAGGGTCTATTTGCCCTGACATATCAATCATTTCCCCTGCATCTCTTAACTCACTTATATCAACATTAGTCAACAAAATCATCTATTCCTCTCGTCTCTGATAATGAAATATTGCATCCTCATTAAAAAAGAATGCAATCTCTTCCTTTGCAGACTCAAGTGAATCAGAGGCATGAACAACATTCATCAAGCCACTTAATGCATACTTCTTTCTGATAGTTCCAGAGATAGCATTCTTTGGATCTGTTGCCCCAATCAATTCCCTTATACGAAGTATAACATTCTCACCCTCAAGCACCATACTCACAACCGGGGATGAAGACATATACCTTGTCAATCTTTCATAAAACTCTTTGCCTTGATGAACAGCATAAAATTTTTCAGCCTCTTCTACTGTAAGATGAAGCATCTTTAAGGCAATGACATTAAATTTTTCATCTTCAAATCGCTTAACAACCTCTCCTGTCAGCCCTCGCCATACACAATCAGGCTTCAAAATTACCAATGTCCTTTCCATCCTCAAAAATATCCTCCTCTTAATAGGTCTGACAAGTCAGACTGGTCAGACCAGTCGGACCAGTCAGATCGTATCCCACATTGTCTTCCCTTTTGAATCAACCCCTACCCAGAGGGGAAAATCTTCAACCCTTAATTTGAAGACAGCCTCACAACCAAGATCCTCAAAGGCAACAATCTCTGCCTTTTTTATCCTCTGGGCAAAAAAGGCTCCTGCTCCGCCAACAGTAACAAAATATACTGACTGATGGTCACGGATACTTCTTGTTACATCTAACCCTCTTGGCCCCTTACCAATCATAGCTGCCATGCCTGCATCGAGCAATCGCGGTGTGTATTTATCCATTCTCATGCTTGTCGTTGGGCCTGCAGAACCAGGACGACCATGGGGCAACTACGGGGTTAGCCCTGTATAATACACTATTTGTCCACTGATGTCAAGCAGATTTTTTTTCTCTCCTCCCTCAGCCAAATGATGTTTATCGTATAATTCCACCAATCTCTTATGGGCTGCATCCCTGAGGGTATAAACATCTCCACTAAAAAGGACATGATCCCCAGCTTTTAAGTGCAGAATCGTTTCCTTATCTAATGGTGTATGAATTTTCTTTAAGTTCACGCAGTATTCTCCTACAATAATATCACCCCTTCGGGGGTTACGATGATGATCAAATCAGATCGTTCCTTCACAATGTCTGTTCGCATAACAGCAAATATTCACTGCCACAGGCAAGCTGGCAATATGTGTTGCACAAGTCTCTATGTTTACAGACAGAACAGTAGGTGAGCCTCCAAGCCCTGCAGGTCCTATCCGTAGTCTATTGATCTTTTCTAACAACTTATGCTCAATCTCTGCAATATGATGCTCAGGGTGTGATTCCCCTATCTGTCGTAACAGTGCCCTTTTTGCCAACAATGGAGCAACCTCAAAGCTGCCACCAATACCTACGCCAATAATTAATGGTGGGCAGGAAAATGCTCCCACCTGCTTTACATGCATGACAATAGTACTGACTATTTCATTTATGCCATCTGATGGTTTGAACATCCAGAGGCTACTCATATTTTCCCCGCCGCTTCCCTTCGGCATAACAATCAGCTTTAAGGAGGAACCCTTAACTATTCTGGTATGAATCATAACAGGTGTATTGTCCCCTGTATTTTTTCGTGTAATAGGGTCAGCCACCACTGATTTACGGAGATAAGCATCATGATAAGCCCTTCTGACCCCATTATTTATAGCCTCTTCTATGCCTCCGTCTATAACCATTACATCCTGTCCTAT
>JBDRAP010000181.1:0-2027 GCA_043823615.1 bacterium | reverse complement strand
CCTGTTTGCCCGTCCAAAACACCTTGGCAACCATCGTTTCAGGGTAGTACCTGCATCTGCATAGATAGCCTTAATATGCAAATCTTCCTTGTCAAGATTTACTTGTTTTTGTCTTGCATTAGCTACTGCTGCAACAAGCACCTTTTCTATCAATCGTGCTGCTTTTTTTGGTAAAAACTTCAATATATTAGAAGCAGCATCCACACTCTTCCCTCGAACTACATCCATTACCTGTCTCAACTTCCTTGAAGAAATTCTCAAGTATTTTGCTTGTGCCATTGCTTCCATCTTTACTTACCCCTATTTAATAGTTGACAGTAATCGCAAAACCAGTCATCAGTTAAAAAATTTCCAATAAATCAGTTTGCACTAATTCCTGACCCTGTCAACCAATCCATGCTAACTGTTTACCGTTCATCTTATTTCTTTCCTGACTTTGCCGCCTTATCTGCCTTTGTTCCACTATGTCCCCTAAAGATTCTTGTAGGAGAAAACTCACCCAATTTATGTCCAACCATATTTTCCGTTACATATACAGGAATAAACTTTTTTCCGTTATGAACAGCAAAGGTATAACCAACAAACTCCGGTGGAATGGTTGACCTTCTTGCCCATGTCTTTACCACCTTCTTATCCCCGACATTATTCATGGTGTCCACTTTCTTTAACAATTTTTCATCAATATAGGGTCCTTTTTTGATTGACCTTCCCACAACTTTTCCCCCTTATTTCCGTTTCTTAATAATCATCCCTGAAGTCCGCTTATTTCTTCTGGTTTTATATCCCTTAGACAATTGACCCCATGGTGAACATGGATGTCTGCCACCGGATGTCTTCCCTTCTCCGCCACCCAATGGATGATCTACTGGATTCATAGCCACACCACGAACATGCGGTCTTTTACCAAGCCATCTATTACGACCTGCCTTGCCAATGGTAACATTCTCCCATTCTACATTGCCCACCTGACCAATGGTAGCCATACAATCAAGATGAACAAGCCGTATCTCTCCGGATGGCAGTTTTACCTGAGAATAATCACCATCTTTAGCCACTAATTGAGCCGAACTGCCTGCTGACCTGGCCATTTGGCCACCCTTTCCCTTTTTTAGCTCAATATTATGAATAGCTACCCCATCAGGAATAAATCGTAATGGAAGTGCATTACCTGGCTTTATTTCTGCCTCTTCACCGGCAGAAATCATATTTCCAACCTTTAACCCAACAGGGCACAAAATATATCTCTTTTCGCCATCTAAATAGGTCAATAAAGCAATATTAGCCGAACGATTCGGATCATACTCAATAGATGTTACCTTGGCAGGAACATTCAATTTATCCCTGCGAAAGTCTATGATCCTGTATTTTCTTTTTACCCTTCCACCACGAAATCTAAGGGTAGCCCTGCCTTGATTATTCCTTGCACCTGTACTTGGTAATATCTCCATTAATGATTTTTCCGGAGCCTTACCCTTAGTAATATCATCTGATACAAGAACACTCATGCCTCTTCTGGATGGTGTTGTTGGCTTAAATTTCTTTATTGCCATTTCCGTTCTCCTCTGATATAAATATAGATCATATACGACCTATAAAACTTATTACATGCCTTCAAACAATGGGATCACTTGTCCCTTAGCTATAGTTACCATAGCCTTCTTCCAGTCTGGCTTTTTGCCAACCTGTTGTCTTACCCTCTTCTTTTTTCCCAATTGATTCAAGGTATTCACCTTTGTTACCTTGACTCCAAAAATCTCTTCTATGGCATGTCTTATCTGAAACTTATTTACATCCTTTGACACTTCAAACACATAGGTATTACGAGTTAATAAATCATTTGCCTTTTCTGTAAATATTGGTCGTTTTATAATCTTATATGCAAAGAGTTCACCTGTATATTTAGACATAAGTCTCCACCTCACTAACCTTATTCAATCCATCAATTACATCCTTAGTTATAAGAAGTGTAGGATGCTTTAATATCTCATAAGCATATAGGTTCTCAAACCTCAAATACCCTATCCCTG
>JBDRAP010000180.1:0-8260 GCA_043823615.1 bacterium | reverse complement strand
ATACCATTATCTATCAACTTATTGAAGAATTGACTGAAGCATTGGCCGGGCTGTTAGAGGTAAAATATAAAGAGATAATTATTGGTGTAGCTGAGATTCGGGATGTATTCAAGGCATCCAAGATTGGAGTAGCTGCCGGCTCCTTTGTTAAAGAGGGTAAAATTCAACGAAATGCAATCGTTCGATTAAAACGCGATGGCAATATTATATCTGAAGCAAAAGTAATATCCCTCCGCAGATTTAAGGACGATGTTACTGAGGTTGTTGCAGGATTTGAATGCGGCATAGGATTAGAGGGTATAAATGATATCAAGACAAATGATATTATTGAAGCCTATGTTCTGGAAAAGGTGAAACAAACGCTATAATCTGTGTAGTTAACTTTGAAAAATTGGACACTTTTGCGGGTGCAAAAAATGGGTAGAATAGTTGCAAAGGTTACTGTAAAAAATGCTTTGGATGAATCGAAGGTGCGTATATTTGATGCTTTAGTCGATACAGGAGCTACATTTCTTACCTTACCAAAGGCTTGGAAACAAGATTTAGGTAGATTTCTTACCACTGAAAAAGAAAGGGTTCAATTGGCAGATCAACATGAAGTAGATGTTGAAATATGTGGTCCTGTTACTATTCAACTTGAAGGATTTAGAAAGATTAATATGGATGTGGTATTTGTGGATATGATGCCAGAGGATGGAGCATATGAACCCTTGATTGGGTATATTGTTCTTGAGCAGGCTGGAATTGCTGTGGACATGGCAGGACATAGACTTATTGCTGTAAAACACTTAGATTTGAAATAGGGACAACGACCAATAAAAACCTGACAACTTACTGAAGAGATGATTATTGGAACAGTTACTATAGAATTTTATATCCCCCAAAGCCATTCATTGAAAGATAAACGAAGGGTACTGAAGAGTATCATCGCTCGAATACGCAATAAATTCAATGTCTCTGTAGCTGAGATAGATTTTACTGAGCTATGGGGCAAGGCATTGGTAGGTATAGCCTGTGTCAGTAATGATACAAGATATGCAAACCAAGTGCTCTCACAAATTATCAATATGGTTGAAAATGAAATAACTGAGGCAGAGATGGTGAACCATAGGGTTGAAATATGGTGAAATTTTGCGAGTTGTGCAGTTAAGATTTAATCCGCAGATTACAGAGAAAATAGAGAAGAAAAATCTATCGTAGAGACATGATATAATGTTGTGTCTCTACATTGAGTTACAGGTGATGAAATGAAAACAAAACATTTTGCCTATGAAAGATGTGATAGATTAAATACCCTGATAAAAGAAGAGGTAAGCGATATTATTCTTAATCATCTCAATGATCCTCGTATTGGTTTTGTTACTGTTACTGAGGTAAAGGTTGCTCATGACCTGCATCATGCAACAATTTATGTAAGCTTTTATGGCAGCGATAAAAAGGAAGGGATGGAAGGGTTAACGCATGCAACAGGGTTTATCAGAACTGAGCTGGGGAAAAGAATAAAAATGAGATATGTCCCTGAAATAGGGTTTAAGCTTGATTCATCCATAGAAACTGGGGCACATGTCTTAAGTGTAATAGATTCATTGGAGATACCTGAAGGGGAATAATTCAGGAGGCAGAATACAGAATACTACTACCTGAATAGTTGCCAGTTACTTTGATATATATACAATCCACTAATTAACTTGACATATAAAAGTGATTATTCTATTCTCAGTAGCGATTCAATCGAGCTGTCATTTCGACCGAAGGGAGAAATCTCATTCGCTCGGTCAAGAGGATAATTCGAGATAGAGATTTCTCACATTAGTTCGAAATGACAGAGCATTTGTCAACTTAATTAATGGATTGCATATAATATAGACATCCAGCTTGTATGCAGACAAGATATCTGATAGCTTAAATGCTTACGAAAGGAACAATAGTGAGGATTCTTAATTTAATTGAAAATGTCTTTGAAAAAGAGGAACGATTTATAATTACTTCTCATGTGCGACCGGATGGGGATTCGATTGGCACTCAGTTGGCTCTGGGAATAATGCTTAATGAGATGGGCAAAAAAGTGACTATTCTCAATGAAGACCCTATCCCTAAAAGCTATTCATTTTTACCTCATAGTGATTGGATAAAATCATCGTTAAATAATGACTCGCAATTCGATGTAGCCATTATCTTAGATTGCAGTGAATGGGAGAGAGTGGGACGAATAGCACCTATAGCTCAAAAGGCAGATGTTATTGTCAATATTGATCACCATGTAGATGGCATTGGATTGGGAAAATACAACTATATTGACCCCTCTGCCGCCGCTGTTGCCGAACAAGCCTATCGACTACTAAAGCATATGAAAAAACCCTTAACCTATGAACTGGCTCTATGTTTATATACCGGTATTATGACAGATACAGGTTCATTCAAGCATGGGAATACAACAGTAAATAGTCATCACATTGTGAGCGAGTTCTTAAAGGCTGGTGTTAAGCCTGATTTTGTGTATCGTATGCTCTATGAAAGAAACAGCTCTTCTTCCTTAGTGCTTCAGGGTATGTTGTTGAGTAGTATGCAGATGAGTAATGATGGATGCGTTGCATGGACAAGTATTACTCAGGAAATACTGAAAAAAGTAGGATATATTGTTGAATTTGAACCAGAAAGCGTGCTTGGTATGATACGGAGCATTGAAGGTGTAAATGTGGTTCTTCTTTTTCGAGACCTTGGAGAAGACAAAATAAAGGTGAATTTTCGCTCAAAAAATGGGGTTGATGTCTGGCAAATTGCTCGAAATTTTGATGGTGGAGGGCATAAGCAAGCTGCTGGTTGTGTGATTAATGGTACACTTGAAGTTGTTCAGGAAATGGTTCTCCATAAGATAATGGAGGTTATGAATTATTGCTGATTAAGTAGAAAAGGCAGGGACAAGCCCTGCAGCTACAGCTATTCGTAGGCAACTTGTATGGCTTGCGACCTTGTCAGGGGTGTTACTTCTCAGCAATTCTAATTATGAAAAAAAGATTCTCGCAGAGATCGCAAAGGATTCGCAAAGAACGCAGAGGGAGAGAGAAAAAGATGAGATTTTCATCATTTTTCTCATTTCTTTATCCTTATCTCTGCGAACTCTGTGAAAACTTTGCGATCTTTGCGTGCCGAAATGAGAATTGCTGGTTACTTCCTTATCTCTGCCTTTCTTTGCGTGAAAGCTGAAGTCTTACCTCAAATAATTTTCCCACAAATAATCTGCTTGTTTTTTTGCCTTTTTTGCCCAGGGGCTGGTTGGATATTGTTTAACTATCTTTTGATAAGCCTCATATGCCTTTTGAAAATCTCTTACCCGATAGGCTTTTTGATATACCTCGCCTATCCGGAAATATGCCTCTGCGGCAAATGATGCTTCAGGGTGATCATTTATTACCCGATGATATTCAAACAGGCTTCGTTCATATTCGCCATCCTTTTTATAGGCATCACCTGCTGACAAACGAGCTTTCGTGGTTAATTCATCTATTGGTGTAGGGCAAGGGGCTGTCTCATCCAGAAACTTTCGAATATGTTGTGCTATATTTATACCAGCAGATTTTTCACTCATTGCCACCTTGAGGTACTCAATCTGTGCCTGTTTTAGGTTGCCGCTTTCATCATAGGCTTGAGCCAGAAGAAAAAGCCCATCGTTCTTAAATTCACCTGCCAGGGGTGCATCTATCAATCTTTTGGCTGTGTCCATTGCTTCAGGATATTTTTTTGCCTTTATCAGGGCATTAGCCAGAAGGTACAGTATCTTTTCCTTTAGGATAGTATTTGGATATTTATCCAATAGTGTCTTAAGCTCTGCGGCTGCAGCATCAAAAAGCCCCTTAGCATACATATCTCTTGCAAAATTAAAGTCCTTAACCTGTTGATCATCAATAACCTTTCTGGACTCTACTTTGCTTTCTGTAGGTGTCCCCTTTTCTACAGGCTTTGATTCAGGCTCTTTCATCTCTTCCTTGTGCTGAGATGATAATTCCTTTTTTATCTTTTCTACAGAACCCTTCTGTTGGGTAATTAGTGGTTCAAGATTAGCGGCATCTACACTCAGGGCAGGGGGTTTTTTGGTAATTACATTCTTTTTTGCAGATATTGGAGGTATCGTCTCTGTCAGCTGTTCAGGGGGTGATATGAGGATAGGCGATTCTAATCCTTCTGTTGTTGTCTTTCCGGAAGAGGCTTGCGTTCCCTCTTCCAGAGGGATTTTTTCTGCCCCCTTTTCTTCCCCGCCCTTCATCTTCAATGCCTCTTCAAAGAGCTTGCGTGCCTTTTGATTGTTGGGGTTCAGCTTCAGGCATTCAGCAAAAAGGAGGATGGCTGGATCAAGGTTGCCATTCTTATAATAAGCAATGCCCTTCTCCATGTATTTTTCTTCTACAGATATTCCTGTATCCTTTACCCCTTGAGAATCTACTCCTTGGTCAGGGATACACCCACCCAACAAAAGCAATCCCAAGCACAACAAGCATAATCTGTTTCCATGCCATGTAATCATCGATAGCTCCTCATGCTGTTCCAGCTGTGTTCATTGTATCCAACTGGCTTGATTAACCATTGCTGACACTCTTGTCCCTGCTGACAAGGGTAGTAGGACATCTGGGAGACACATAGGTCTGCCCTTACAACCCCTCACAGGTAACCGCAGAGGCGTAGAAACACAGTAATGGGTCAGTTTCGGTAGGGAAGATAATTCAACCTGTGCAATCAAAAATAACCACGCTGTCATTTCGACCCCATTCGCTTCGCTCAGGGTAAACTCCGTGAGAAATCTCAACTGGCATCGGTCAAGAGGATAGATTCCTCACATTCGGTTCGGAATGACAAACAGAGGGCAACCACGGGGGGTTGTTTTTATACCTTCAGACTTGTCCGACCAGTCAGACTTGTCCGACAATAATGAATGGTTGTCGTTGTATGGACTCCCCTGACAGAGGTGATCTTCTTTTGTCCCTATCTGAAACTGTCCATGATACAGAGAGGCTTCCCTACCAATCACTGACTCATTACAATTAGTTTCCATTCTCTGTGCCTCTGCGTCTCTGCGGTGAACTATTACCATCTACCTCAGAAACACACCTTCTGCTGCCTTTATCCCTGCTCCTTGCTCAAAAGTATAGGTAGATTTTGCCAGTATCATCTCTAATGCAGCGATTGCTGTCAAAACATCAAAGGTGCCGGCATAACCCATATGAGCAACACGGAATATCTTATTCTTCAGGTGATCCTGTCCGCCGGCTACAATAATCCCTTGTTCCTTGTAGCCTTTAATAATTGCCTTACCATCTATCTCTGCCTGGGCAACCACTGCGGTAACACCGTTAGCCGGGCTTTTTGAAATGATTTCCAGTCCAAGTGCCTTGACCCCTGCCTGACAGGCTTGAGCCAGCAATTGATGTCTTTTCCAAACATTTTCGATACCCTCTTTTTTCATCATTTCCAGAGCTTGCCTCAAAGCATACACAAGAGAAACAGCCGGGGTGTAAGCTGTTTGCCTGTTTGCAAGATTTTTCTTTGCTGCAGCAAGGGAAAAATAGAACTTGGGCAGGGTTGATTTGGCAGATAGCCCCCATGCCTTTTCACTCATGGTAATCAGTCCCAGCCCTGGCGGGATCATTAATCCCTTTTGAGAGCCAACCGCAACCACATCAACCTGCCACTCATCTGTCTTGAATTCTTCAACACCCATGCCACTGACCGCATCTACTACCAGACAGGCATCTGTCTTTGACACAACCTCAGCTATTTCCTTGATAGGCAGCAGGGTTGCTGTTGATGTTTCGCATAGCGTAGCAAAAACAACCTTGATCTCAGGACTTTCCTTTAATTTTTCTGCAATCTGTTCCGGAGTAACCGCATATCCCCATTCCACATCCAACTGAATGGTATTTACCCCGTAAGCCTTGCATATCTTCCCCCATCTTTCCCCAAACTTTCCGGCATTTACTACCAATGCCACATCCCCGGCTGAAAGAAGATTTACCACCGCAGCCTCCATAGCACCTGTTCCGGATGAGGCAAGGGTATACACATCCCTTGATGTTTGAAAGAGATACCGTAGATTCTCATTTACCTCACTAAATATCTCTTCGTATGCCGGTGTACGATGATGAATGATCGGCTGTGCCTCTGCAAGACTCACCTCTGGTGGTACAGAGGTTGGACCTGGGGACATTAAATAATACTTCTTACCAACTAACATTTTTCTTTCCTCCTTTTATTTTTCATACAAATATCTGCATTCCTTCTCTGCGAGCAACCTCAATAATTGTACTCTCATCATCATTTTCCCATCGATTCAAACCGACAGCAGGAATAACACCATTTGCAGATATCTTTATTGCTTCTTTACCCCTATCTTCAACTCTTTAATTCTACCAAAATGCTTAATATTATTAGTCATCAGTATAAGATCATAGTATAGACAGGTAGAAGCGATTAAAAGATCAAAGTTATCAATTAGGTTGCCCTCTTTTCTTAACATAGCTCTTTGCTTGCCAAATATTTTAACAATTTCATCATCAATTCCTAAAACAGTTATACTTGTTAAGAAATCATGTAACCCTTTCATCTGTTTTTCTGGATTATTGGAAGCGTAAATTCCTTCATACAATTCTGCTAAAGAAATTATGCTAATTGTCAACCCTTTGTCTGCCAAAAAAGTCAATTTATCGACTATTTCTTCTTTGCCTTTTAGAAAGTCAATAATCCAATCTGTATCGATAAGGTATAAAATCACAGATTAACATCTCCTCGTGTAGAAATTTTTCTATTTTCATATATCCGCATTTTTAATGCTTCAGTATCTACATCTTTCCATGCACCGGCAGCAGAAAGAAAAACAGATTTTTTTTCTCTTGTAGTATCTAAAAAAATAACTATAACCTCTGTTTTACCTTTAACTCTTATCTTTTCTAAAGGCTTTATTATTCCATCTTCATATATCCCTTTTACTGTGGTTAACATTTTTCCACCTCTTTCATCCACTATTGCTTACAAAATACCAACCCACACAGCATTATTTTTCCACTTCCCCATTCAACGCCAACCTAATAACCTCATCCATGCTATCTACCAACTTAAACCCCATGCTTTTTTTTACATCATTAGGGAGATCATCGAGGTCATTTTCATTTTCCTGAGGCAAGAGTACTGTTTTTATCCCGGATCTATGGGCAGCCAATATCTTTTCCTTTATTCCGCCCACAGGCAATACCCTTCCCCTGAGGGTAATCTCACCGGTCATAGCAATATCAGGATTTACCGGGGTATTGGTCAGGGCAGAGATCATGGAGATGGCCATGGTTATGCCGGCAGAGGGTCCATCCTTGGGGATAGCCCCTTCCGGCACATGGACATGAATATCTATCTTTTTATAAAATTCCGGATCAATAGAAAGTTCGACTGCCCTAGAGCGAATATAGGAAAGGGCTGCCTTTCCCGATTCCTTCATTACCTCACCCAATGTACCGGTTAGCAGGAGTTCACCCTTTCCTGGCATGGTTACTACCTCAGTGGTCAATACCTCACCCCCGTTTTCTGTCCATGCCAGTCCGGTGGCAATGCCTATGGTAAGATTTCTCTCTATATCCCTGTGCTTAAATTTTGGTGATCCCAGATAGTTATGCAGGGATTCAATCGTTATCTCAACCTTTTTATTTCCCTTTTTACTCTCTACAACCTTTCTGGCTATTTTACGACATACCCTTGCTATCTCCCTTTCTAAATTTCTCACCCCAGGCTCACGGGTATATCCCCTGATAAGATACAGTAGAGACTCATCTGAAAACTCAAGATGTTCCTCGGTTAATCCATGCTCTTTAACCTTTTTAATAACCAGAAATATTTTGGCAATATGAAGTTTTTCTTCCTCTGTATAACCCGGAAATTCAATCATCTCCATCCTGTCCCGCAAGGCAGGGGGGATATTGTGAAGGCTATTGGCTGTAGTAATAAACATTACGGCAGAGAGGTCAAAAGCAACCTCTAAGTAATGGTCGGAAAAGGCTGTATTTTGTTCCGGGTCAAGCACCTCTAAGAGGGCAGCAGATGGGTCACCCCTGAAATCAACACTCATTTTATCTATCTCATCTAAGAGGAAGACAGGATTTTTACTTTCTGCCTTACGCATGGATTGGATTATCCTTCCTGGCATAGCCGCAACATAGGTCATGCGGTGTCCCCTGATCTCAGCCTCATCCCGTACACCACCGAGTGATAATCGTACAAACCTTCTGTC
>JBDRAP010000179.1:0-3344 GCA_043823615.1 bacterium | reverse complement strand
CTTGAATTCCTTGTGTTCCCATGGCACCTGTTGCCCCAACCTCTAATGTATTGGTTAATAGCTCCCGATACATATCAAGCATATCCCCTATCCTGAGCAGATGGTCATAAATATCCCTGAAATATACAAGGTTTTTGTATTTAATAAAAGATACACCCTCTCTTGAAAGCCGGGAAATAATCGTTCGTTGAGGGATAATAATCTTACGCATAGAAAGGATAACTCGTTTTAGATGCAGAAGTCGTTCCATATTCTTTTGCGTTGGATCTGTCAATACATCCTCTTCAATCTGTTCTATCTGGTCATCTATTTGTTCTGCTAATGGGAAATAGCCATCCACGATTCTGTCAAGAATAGCATGAAGAAGAAGAT
This sequence comes from bacterium, assembly GCA_043823615.1. GTDB lineage: Bacteria > UBA9089 > CG2-30-40-21 > CG2-30-40-21 > CG2-30-40-21 > CG2-30-40-21. Next base: position 2,972 of record JBDRAP010000179.1, on the reverse strand, counting down.
CTATGCCCTTGGTTAGGATAAGGGGATTTTGCCTTATTTTTTCTCTGACTACATTTATTGCCACAGATGGCTGCTCATGAACTGTAACCACAAAGTTTTTGCCCAAAAAGGTATTTATCTCAAACATTTGTATATCTTCCTCAATGCTTGACCGATGAATGATCCCATGAACCGTAATAAAACAATATGTGTCAAAATCCTCTATCTTGGGCAGATTTTGTGGAAAAATACAATCCTCAATGGAAAGTTCATGAAACCCAAACTTTTCTAAAACAGCTACATCCTTATCATCTGTGTCCTCTATATCAATCCACAAGAAGCAATCCTTATCCTTTAAGGCATCTATTATGTTTATCTCTTCATAGTTGGTAATAATCTTGTCATTTGAAACAAAAAAACAGCAATTTATCATCTATTCCTCCATATTTAGTCCTGTAGGGATAGGGCTTGTCCCTGTCCGTAAAGGGTAGGTTCATGACACTTGAATTTGTGGGTATGTAACTGTAAGGGCAGTCTCCTGTGCCTGCCCATCCCCTCTTGAGAGGGGTGTCCGCAGGACGGGGTGTGTAATGTCTCACCCACAATTCAAATATCATGAACCACTACTATACTTACCCTTTCAATAGTTTTTTCAGTTGCCTCAATGATGGTTATCTTTAGATTTTCATAGGTAAATGATTCGCCTATCAATGGGATTCTGCCAAGGCGTTCCATGATAAATCCAGAGATGGTCTCAAAATCTCCTTTTGGAACATCTATTCCCATGGTTTCATTTACCATTTCAATACCTGCATAGCCGTCAATCAGGAATGTATTTGCATCTTTTTGTTTAATAGGACGGTCTTCTGTTTCATATTCATCATGAATCTCACCAACTATTTCTTCCAGTACATCTTCCAGCGTTACTAATCCATCTGTTCCCCCATATTCATCAACAACAATGGCTATCTGTATCCTTTTCTTTTGAAACTCCTCAAGCAAATCATCAACCCTTTTTGTAGCAGGGATAAAGTAGGGAAATCTGATCAAATCTACAGCAGAAATCCATACATCTGTTTTTCCCCAAAAATTAAGTACATCCTTGATATAAAGAATACCGATAATATTGTCAATTGTTTCATCGTACACAGGTATTCTTGAACAATGGTGCTGGCTGAATATGGTTAATATCTCATTCATATTTGCCTCAACCGGTACACAGATCATGTCTGTGCGAGGTGTCATCACCTCTCTCACCCTTGTCTCTGAAAGCTCCAGCACATCACCAATCATTTCTTCTGCTTCTTCTTTTATTGCCCCGTGTTCTTCACCCTCTTCCATAAGAAATCGAAAATCCTCTTTAGTTAAAAGTGGTCCATTCTTTTTTCCTTTAATTATAGGTCCAAGGATCAGAGCAATCAGGCTTACTACCGGACGAAGAAAATTATACCATACCTTTATTGGATATATAAGGGTTAATATCAGCTTGGTACTATGATGACGGAATATAGTTTTTGGGGTTATTTCCCCAACAAGGAGAATAATAATGGTCAACACTATTTCTGCCTGAATTGCCAACTCTTCAAACAGATATGTGGTTATACAGGAGGCACTGATAATAGAGATATTAGTCGCTGCTAACATCCCGGTTAAAAACCGGGAAAGATCATTCAATGTCTCTGTGACAGTAATGGCACGAATATCACCCTTTTCAACCAGATTTTTAAGTTTGACCTTATTAATGGAAAGAAATCCAATCTCTGCCCCAGAAGAAAATCCTGCAATAGATATGCACATAAAGATCATCAGCAAACCTAACCAGATCTCCATCTTGCCTCCATTCTGCCTGGTGATTCCTCATGAATCTCTCCTACAATCTCCTCCAGCAAATCCTTCATGCTTATAATACCCACTGTCTTATTTGCTGCATCCCTTACTATGGCTATCTGTAACTTTTTGTGTTGAAATTCCTTTAGTAATTTATTAACCATCAAAGACTCTGAAACGAAATAAGGTGTTCTGAGTAATTTTAGTATCTTGTCCTGATTAATATTGGATTCATTTCGCAGCATCTCAATAACATCCTTAGCATAAAGCATTCCAATGATGTTATCTGTTGTATCCTTGAATACAGGCACCCTTGAATGACACTTTATTGCCCTTACTATTGTTTCCCATGAGTCTTCTGCAGCAATACAGCTTATCTGGTTTTTGGGAATCATGACCTCTTTTACCATGATATCACCAAACTCAAAGATACTGTGAATAATTCTTCTTTCCTGTTCATCCAGCACACCCTCTTTTTCACCAACCTTAACCATTGCCTTCAATTCCTCTTCAGTAACAAGTTCTTTCATGTCCTTCTTAAAATAAGAGTGTTTTTCTATCAGTTTTACAATTCCACCCGTTATTCCCACAATTAACACCTGAAATGGCGTAGAAAGCAGGTAAAATATCTTTATCGGATAGGCTATCAATGGGGCTATCTTTTCACCCCTTGTTGTGCCCATAACAATAGGAAGAATATCACACAAAAAAAGGATCAGGATGGTCATGATGATAATGGCAAAACCTGTACCGATTGTCTTGCTTATCCCTATCCTTTGACAAATATCTATGGCTATCATGGTTCCCAATGCAGAGGCAGCAACATTTACAATGGTTGCCCCTGAAAGCAAAACAGTCAGAAGCCGATGCGGCTCCTTGAGCAGACAAGGAATGCACGCATCTTGCGGCATCTGTTTTACCTTTATTCTATCCAAAGAGAACAGGGCTGCCTCTGAACAGGAAAGAATGCGGAAACACATAATAATAGGATTAAACTGATTATTTCTATGGTTAGCATCTATTTTATCACCACTTTTTTTCACGCAAAGAATCGCAAAGGATTATAAATTATGTAACACTTTACCCGCCTGAAGTAAAGACTAACCGCAGAGGCACAGAGACGCAGAGAATTACGCAAAGTCAGAGGTTAGATTATTCTGTTATCT
>JBDRAP010000178.1:0-3909 GCA_043823615.1 bacterium | reverse complement strand
TGCTGTCCATGCGTTGCCACAATCATCACTTGCTGTGGCTATGTATGCCACCTGTTGTCCGGCTGCAACGGTTGTTGTTGCCGGTGCAATCGAAAATGTTGTGGCTGTGCCATGGGTGACAGTGACTGAGGCTGTATCAATGAGTGTAGGGTATGTGCCGGCAACTGTCCATGTTCCAGCCTTGTTGGCGGTAAAGATGCCCTGCGTTGTCATAGTGCCGGCTTTTATATCATTCACGCCAAATGTCGTATTATTAGTAACCGTCCAACTGCCACCCACCAAGGATCTGGCAATAGCCGTGTAGGTTACTATTTCACCTGCATGGACAGTAGTGCCGTCAGGTTCAATTACAAGTTGATTAGGCAGGTAGAAGGTAGTATTTGCTAATCTATCAGATGATCCTTTAGCTTTTACATTTACTGTAGATAGAGATTGGAGATTGGCAGTAAAGGTAGTGCTAAAGCTGCCTGCATCGCTTGCAGTGACCGTGGTTATTGGATCAGGAGTGGTGCCAAAGAAAATGGTTATGTACTCAGAGTTATCATATCCTTCTCCAGTAATAGTAATAATAGTACCTACTGTACCGGTGACAGGGGTGATTGATAGATTGAGCACAGCAAATGTAGTGGTAGTAGCCAGTGTAGAGTTGAGTCCGGTAGCGGTAATAGTTGCTATCCCTGCATTATGTATGGGTATGGTAAATGGCAGTGAAAACTTGCCCTCAACATCAGCCGTAACAATGGTAAAGCTCTGAATGGTGCCAAAATCAATCCTTACCCGTTCATTGGCAGCAAATGTAATCTCATAAGTAGATAAGGTTGCCGGGATACCTACTGTGCCATAGTAAGGTGTAACTTCGATGCCTCCTGGTTCTGGTATAACAGCCCAACCATTTGCAACAAACCCTATCGCCACCAATGCCATCACAAACCCATACACCTTGATACTATTTACTACCTTGTTCATTTTACTATGCCCCCTTTTATCTAATTAAATAATAATAAAAAAAGCGGCTCAGGCTTAAAAACAGCCTGTCCGCTTAATATTTGCTAACCTTTGATGTCATATTCATAATCGGATTAAGACAAATTAGATGAAAAATCATGGTCATCATTATTCTTTCTCCATTTTTTTTCTTTATTTGAAAATGCAGAGACACAAAGCAAGATATTATTATTCGAAATTAATCATGAGATCAAAATTGAAGATTATAGAAAAAACACACAATGAAGTTGTCCAATAAATTTTAAGATAATTAAAATATACCACATTATTTAAATTTTGTCAATAAAAATTTCCATTTTTTGTGCAATGGGTCAGTTACCGGTAGGGAATTGGTAGTCGCAACCTTTAGGTTGCGTTATGTCACTTAAGCGTTACAACATTTGCAAAAAATAATCTTGACAAAATCAATGATGCAAGGTATAATGTCTCACAGTTGATTTAGTTAGAGGAGAGGGCTATGAATCTTTTGGCTGATTACATGTGGGTTATTTTATTTATGGGGCTGGGGATGCTGTTTGTGTTTGGTGGGTATATAACCAGTTGGTTTATTCGGCCGAGCAAACCATCATCCAAAAAGCTGTTTACTTACGAGTGTGGAGAGGTGCCGGTTGGGTCATCATGGTCACAGTTTAATATTCGATACTATCTTTTTGCCTTGATTTTTGTTATATTTGATGTTGAGGTAGCCTTCTTGTTTCCATGGGCAGTTGTTTTTAATGAATTAGGGTTAGTTGCTTTTGTGGAAATGATGATTTTTATGGCTATTTTGCTGGTTGGTTTGCTCTATGCGTGGCGCAAGGGAGTATTAAAATGGATGTAGGGGCAACCCCCCTGTGGTTGCCCTCTGCTGCAACCCTTTTGTGGTTGACTAATATTGCAATGGTCCGATATTGTGGGAATGAGGTATTATTATGAGTTTTCTTGAACAAGCGGGTGTAACAATTGAGAAGATGCCTGGGGGACAGATAGTTTTGGCACCAATAGATTTTATGATCAATTGGGCAAGGCGTTCATCCTTATGGCCCATGACCTTTGGTTTGGCATGTTGTGCCATAGAGATGATGGCTACAGGCGCATCCCGGTATGATTTTGATCGATTTGGGGCAGGGGTATTCAGACCATCACCAAGACAGTCTGATCTGATGATCGTTGCCGGCACAGTAACCTACAAGATGGCACCACGACTTGAATTGCTGTACAACCAGATGCCTGATCCTAAGTGGGTAATATCCATGGGCAGTTGTGCCAATTCCGGTGGAATATTTAATACCTACAATGTAGTGCAGGGTGTGGATAAGATTATCCCGGTTGATGTCTATGTTCCCGGCTGTCCACCAAGGCCTGAGGGGCTTTTGTATGGATTGATGAAATTGCAGGATAAGATTAAGGGGATGAGTATCGCAGGATAAAGGGGAAAGAGACTAACCACGAAGGCACAAAGGCACGAAGGAAGAAAGAAGGTGATCGGTGATCAAGTAAGTGCTTCTCTTCTCGATTACCTGCCTACTGTCTTGGTGGTGCAATCTGTGGCTGTTTTGTGATTATTCGTTAATTCGTGATAAAATAGGGGCAAAGATGAGCAAGCAGGAAATTATTGAAGCAATAAAGGCAAAATTTACAGATACAATTGAAGAGGTAAATGATACATTAGATTTGACCATTCGGGTAAAGAAGGGAAATATCCTTGAGATATGCAGATTTCTTGCAAATACACCTGATTTAGGGTTTGATTATCTGTCAGATATTTGTGGTGTAGATTATCTATCCAGTGCCAGAGGTGTTGCCGCACAATCCCGATTTGATGTTGTGTATCACATCTATTCAATAAATAAAAAGCATCGTCTCAGGATAAAGGCTGCTGTTGGTGAAAATGAAAGCATTTCTTCAGTGGAAAGCGTTTGGAAGGCAGCTAACTGGTATGAACGCGAGGCATATGATATGTTTGGTATTGAATTCGAGAATCATCCTGAGTTAAGACGAATTTTACTGCCGGATGATTGGGAGGGACACCCATTACGAAAGGATTATCCATTGGTGACAGATGTGGGTGAGAAGTGGCTTGAGGAAAAGTTAGTAACGCATGTGCCGGTATAAGGATTAACCACGAAGGCACAAAGGCACGAAGGAAGAAAAATAAAGAATCTATTGTGTTTTTCTTAGTGTCTTGGTGGTGAAAGTATTTACAAATTAACAGGGGACAAAAAAATGTCAGAAGTCCAGGAATTAATAGTTAATATGGGACCTCAGCACCCAAGTACACATGGGGTGTTGAGGTTGATTGTTCATCTTGATGGTGAGGTGGTAACCAAGATTATACCTGATCTTGGTTATCTTCATCGCGGGCTTGAGAAACTGGCTGAGAATAAGACCTATGCTCAGTTTCTGCCGGTTACAGACAGGCTGGATTATCTTGCTGCTATATCCAATAACCTTGCCTATTGTCTTGCTGTGGAAAAGCTGCTTAAGTTGAATGTGCCAAAGAGGGCAAGCTACATTCGTGTAATACTGGCTGAACTTACAAGAATAGTCAGCCACCTTGTTTGGCTGGCAACCCATGCCCTTGATTTGGGGGCATTTACACCATTTTTATATTGCTTCAGGGAAAGGGAACTGCTTCTTGACATCTTTGAGATGTATTGTGGATCAAGATTAACGACAACAGCCTTTAGGATTGGCGGAGTACCAAAGGATATAGACATCGGGACCCGGCAAAAAATAGAAGAATTTATAAAAATATTTCCGTCAAAGATGAATGAGTATGAGGCATTATTAACAAATAATAAGATATGGCTTCAGCGGACAATGAATGTGGGGATTATCTCTGCTGAGGATGCCATAAATTATGGACTGAGTGGTCCCTGTGTCCGTGGCTCAGGGGTTGAGTGGGACATTCGTCGATCAGAA
>JBDRAP010000177.1:0-4349 GCA_043823615.1 bacterium | reverse complement strand
GGTGTAAATCCATTAATACAATCCTTGTCAGATTCTCATTTGCAATCACCTTAGTTATCGCTCACAATTATTTTCCCTAAGTGTTTACACCCTTTGTGGTTCTCTCTTCTCCCGTTGCACTTGCTACTGGCTAACAAGCAGGCTAAAGCCTGCGACTACCTACCACTGATAATTGATACCAAATCGCATTCAAACGCTAAATGTGCCTACTTCGTCATCAGAGACAGAGGGCAGGCACGGGGGCCTGCCCCTACAGCATGGAATGTCCCCCGCTATCGGAGGATAGGGGACTGTCAGCTGATCCCATATTTATAATACGCCGCACATGTCCCCTCTGTAGAGACCATACAGGCACCAATCGGGTTTTCTGTGGTACATACCTTCCCAAAGAGTGGGCAATCAGATGGTATGGCTATTCCACGAAGTATTTTGCCACAGATACAACCAGATGGGATGGGTTCAGAACCCACCCCTACACAATCGTGTGGTATCTCAAAAACCAGACTCGCATCAAACCTGCTATACTCCTGCCGTATCATCAATCCTGAATCAGGGATAACACCAATCCCCCGCCACGCAGCATCAACCGGCTCAAAGACCTCAGCCAATATCCGTTGTGCCACAACATTTCCCTCAGGCTTTACTGCCCGGGTGTATTGAATCTCTACCCCCACTTGATTGCTTGGCTTTTTAACCAACATCAAAATAGCCTGCAATATGTCTAATGGCTCAAACCCGGTAATCACGCAAGAGATATGGTATTGTTTAGCAATAAACTCATACGGTTTGGCACCAATGATGGTTGAGACATGTCCAGGGCAGATAAATCCATCTATCCTTACCTCTCCAGACTCCAACAAGGCTTTCATGGCTGGAGGGATGAGCTTATGACAGGAATATACAAAAAAGTTATCAAGCCCTTCCTCTTTTGCCAGCCGTATGCTTAAGGCAATACTTGGAGCTGTAGTCTCAAACCCTATACCCAAAAATACCACCCTCTTTGTTGGATTATTTCTGGCAATATTCATGGCATCAAGAACCGAATACACTACCCGAATATCTGCCCCCTCTACCCTTTGCCTCTCAAGAGAGTTTATTGACCTCTTTTGCATCTCTGCGTCTTTGCGTGAGTTTATACTTCCCGGCACCCTGATCATATCACCAAAGGTAGCAAGAATGACATCCCTTTGCCTTGAAAGCCATACAGCTCTATCTATATCCTGAGCAGCCGTCACACACACAGGGCATCCCGGACCAGAAACAAGCCTGATGGATGGGGCAAGGAGATTCCGTATCCCATGCTTAAAAATAGCCACTGTATGCGTGCCGCATACCTCCATCAGAACACTCTCTCTATCCACAAGCCTGTTGATGCTCTCAATCAACCTTTTTGCCAGCAATGGGTTACAAAATTCATCTACGAATTGCATATCCCTATCTCCTCCAAAAGCCTTAATGTCTCTTTGGCATCATCCTCATCAACCTTCTGAATAGCAAACCCTGCATGCAGGATAACAAAATCCCCTACACTTACATCCTCAACCAATGCAAGAGAAGCCTGCCGTCTCACCCCCCCTATCTCAATATCAGCTACAGAGTCTGAAATCTTCATTATTCTTACAGGTATACCTAAGCACATTTTCTCATCCTCCTGTGGTAAGCTGTCAGCTGTCAGCCTTCAACTTTTACAAGGCATTATGGCATAAAAGCAGGGAAGCGTAAGATTAGGAATGCTTTATTTTGCCTTGATTTTATGGTCTTTGCTGATCGCTGATAGCTGACAGCTGACAGCTACGCTTAACTAACCAATCAATCCATCCCGGAAGCCCTTCCTTGGTTTTGCATGAAACCTCAAATATTTTCAAACCTGTCCGCCCTACGCCTTCCTTGAATATGTTAATATTAAACCCAAAGACCTCCAACAGGTCAATCTTATTAAGCAAAACAGCATCTACCACCCTGAACATTCCAGGGTATTTCTTTGGTTTATCATCACCCTCAGGCACACTTGATACCACCACCCTTGCTGACTCTCCCAGCCTGAAGCCTGCCGGACAAACAAGGTTGCCTACATTTTCGATAAAGAGCAGATCAATCTCAGCAAGGTCAAGATGGATAAGAGCCATCTTGATCATCCGGGCATCAAGATGACATGCCCCTTCAGTATTTATCTGAACCACTGGTACACCGGTTGCATGTATCAACTCAGCATCATGGCTGGTAGCAATATCACCCTCTATCACCCCTATCCTGACATCCTCCCTCAATGCTTCAATTGTTCGAAGCAACAATGTTGTTTTGCCTGCACCAGGTGATCCCATGATATTGACTACAAACACATTATCAGCCTTAAAAACAATTTGATTCTCAAGTGCGATATTCTCATTTCCCTTCATAACCGATGAAGCTACCTTAATTACCTTCATTAATCATCCACCTCAATTGATTCAATCTCAAGCCCAAATGGGTCTCCATCTACCTGAGTTATCCATAATTTTGCCCCATCAGCCATGCCACCTTGAGAGAGGCATGAGAAGGTAAACTCAAGTGAGTCAGGGTTGATACAGGCATACTTGCCAAGCCTCAGATTAATGCGTGTAATCTTAGTCGCATTGTTTTGCTTAGCTACATCAGCAACCATATCAAGGATAGATTGAGCAACTGATACCTCATGCATCTATTTCACCTATACCCCTCACCCAAGCGTTCAGCCGTCAACTATCAGCCTTCAGCCCTTACAAGGTCAGGAAGGCATAACAATAGGAAAGCCTTCTTTGTCTGGATTCTATGGTCTTTACTGATTGCTGATAGCTGACAGCTGAACGCTTACTAAACATCATGCCTCAATCTGGTATTTCCTGATCAATGTCTGGAGGTTTTGTCGTTTCATGCCAACATCATCAGCTGTTTTAGTAACATTCCAGTTGTTTCTCTTCAAGGCTTCAACAACAAACAACCTCTCAACATTTTTTATCACATCTTTTCTTGCCTGACTCTTCAATTTTCTCAATTCTTCATTGGTTGTGGGGATATTCACAACAGGTGCGGCATTCCTTATATTCAACGGCAAATGCTCTGGCAGGATGCTTTCTTCATCAATCATAACCACTATCTTCTCTATCACATTTTCCAATTCCCTGACATTCCCGTGCCAATCATATTTTTCAAGCAAGCTCATGGACTCCGAGGTAATTCCTGTTATGTTCTTTTTTATTTCCAGATTACACTTTTTCAGGATATGACTTGCCAATAAAGGAATATCCTCTCTTCTCTCCCTCAAGGGGGGAAGAAAGATAGGAACAACATTGAGCCGATAAAAAAGGTCTTCCCTAAATGTTCCCTTTTTAATCATTTCCTCTAAATTTTTATTTGTTGCTGTGATGAGTCTGATATCCACGCTGATTGTTTTAGTAGCACCAACCGGTTTGATCTCTCGTTCCTGCAATACCCTCAACAGCTTAACCTGGGTATGCAGCGGGGTCTCACCTATTTCGTCAAGGAAGAATGTCCCCCCATGGGCTACCTCAAAGAGTCCGGGCTTATTATTGATTGCCCCGGTAAATGAACCTTTGACATGCCCAAATAGTTCGCTTTCTAACAGGCTTTCGGTTAAGGCACTACAATCTAAGGAGATAAACGGTTTTTCCTTTCTTTGGCTATGGTAATGAATTGCCCGGGCAAGAAGTTCCTTTCCTGATTTCATGAAGGCATCATAATATTCGTCAACCAGAATATTAATAGTATCTAATTGATGGTTAAGCCCCTTGTCATTGGTTGCAATTCTTATTAGGTTGCTATAGTCTTTGATCCTTTTCACCTCTTTTTTCATGCGTTCAATGTATTTTTCCTCCTTGCGCATCCAAAAGTTTTTCTCTGCCCGTCGGCATTCAAGAACAGCTATCTCTATCTGATTAGTATGGCTAACAATCAAAGACCGGGTAATAGCCAAACGGGAGGCAGAGCTTATTTCATTAAGATTCATCAAAGCAAGCAGGCTAATGATGACTATTAATCCCATTAATATTGAAAAACCCAGGATTATTTTTTTCTTAATAGTGATATTTTGTCGATTATCTTGCATTATTCCACCAGTTTTACATAGAGGTAAATATTATTATGTCACTCAATGTTCAAGTTTTTAACATGTGCAGAAAACAGACACCCACTCTCTGTCATTTCGACCCTTCTCTGTCATTTCGACCCTTCTTTGTCATTTCGACCCTTCTTTGTCATTTCGACCCTTCTTTGTCATTTCGACCGAAGGGAGAAATCTCAAACCACTACACCATAACTTTTACTATCTTCACTCAGTTCTTGAGATCTCTCGTCGAGTACTCCTCGAGATGACA
>JBDRAP010000176.1:0-4479 GCA_043823615.1 bacterium | reverse complement strand
GAAATCATTCTTGACATTGCCTTAATTATATAGTATAATCAATATCTAATATTGAATTGTCTTGTTTTGTATGGTTCAAATCAGGGGCAACATTTTGAGCCATGCTCATTATTTCAGGAGTAAAATTATGAATAAAATTTGCATCATTTTGATAATTCTATTGGTTCATGTATCTTTATGTTTTGGTGAGGATATTGATAAAGAAAAATTTGAATTGTCTCCTCAATCTGAGGAAGGAACAAATACACCTGATAGTATTGTTTATCCAGAGATGACTGCTAATGGAACTGTCTCATCTGTAATCGAAGAGCCACCACCAGTTCAACCTATACCTGAATCTGCTACAACAGGGACAACAAGTGATAGCCTTGCAGGTATAATAAATGAAACAGAATCCTCTATTGTTGGCTCTTCTGCCCCCTCAAGCCAGCTGTCTGAATCTGTTGTGGCAGGGACAATCACCTCAACTACAACAGGGACAAGTGGCAGCACTACAGCTACTCAAACAGATGCTCCACCCACAGGGATATGGAGTAAAATAAGTCCATGGATAATTGCACTCTCAGGCACACCAACCATCACCGGCAGCCCATCAACAACGGGTTTAATGATAGTGCCAACAGCCTACAGGCTTGATAAACAAAGAAAACTTAATATAGATTTTATGTTTACTTATTATATTGGAGAATTTTGGAATAAGACAAAATATAAAGAATCTGAAAAAATAGATATCTTTAATCCCATCAATCAGTTGCGATGTTCAGGGGATTTTAAGTACAGCCTCATCCTTGAAAAAAAATGGATTCCAGCAGTAGCACTGGGGTGTCAGAGATTTATTGTTCTCCAGGGTAAGGCATCCAGTGCAAAAGAAATGGGAGGGGCTGTCTCTGAAACATCTGACTCCTTTGGCTATACCTATGGAATCTTAAGTAAAAGGTTTAAAAATATCGGGGTTCATATTGGCAGCCAATCAGGACCCATTGGTAAGCTCATTAATCCAATCCTCTCAAATAAGCTGAATATAGCCTCTAACAGTGCTCTTATTGCCGGTTTGAATACAACTATCTGTAAACGAACAGCATTTGTTGAGATTATCTATCCTAAGGGGAATGAATGTATTATGATAAATACCTTTATTGACAGGTTTCTTCCCTTCAGTTTTACCTACATCAGGTTTAACAATAAACTTTCCAATAATGACATGACTGGGTATTCTATAGCAGGTTATTTTGGAATAAGAATGCCTGGTTTTCCTGGAGAAAAGAAGGAGAAGAAGAAGTAGGGCTGTTTTAGGAGGGAAATGCCACTATGCGGAAAAAAACAAAAGAGATAAAAATAGGACAGATAAATGAGGTAGCACCTTTGGTAATTGGTGGGGATAATCCTATGGTTTTAATTGCCGGACCCTGCGTTATTGAGTCAGAGGATATGTGTTTTGAGACTGCAAAAAAGCTTATGGAGATAACAAGCAGCCTTTCTATCCCCTTTGTCTTCAAGGCATCATATGATAAGGCAAATAGAATGTCTATTAATAGCTATCGTGGACCAGGGATAAAGGATGGATTAAGGATATTGTCCCGGCTTAAAAAAGAGTTAAATATTCTTATCCTGACAGATGTCCATTCCATAGACGAGGTGGATGAGGTTGCCTGTGTAGCTGATATTATCCAGATTCCAGCACTTCTTTGCCGGCAAACAGACCTTATCCTCAAAGCTGCCTCTACTAACAGGGTCATCAACCTAAAAAAGGGGCAATTTATGGCTCCATGGGATATGCTCAACTTGGTAGAAAAGGTTGTCTCTACAGGCAATGAAAACCTGATCCTAACCGAACGCGGCACTACCTTTGGTTATAATAACCTTGTGGTTGATTTCCGTTCTATACCTACCATGCAGGCTACCGGGTATCCTGTAGTCTTTGATGCAACACATAGCGTTCAATTACCGGGTGGGGCAGGCAATTGCTCTTCCGGACAGGCTGAATTCGTCCCATATCTGGCTAAGGCAGGTGCAGCTTGTGGGTGTAATGGCTTATTCATGGAGGTTCATCCTCATCCGGAAAAAGCCTTGTGTGATGGAGCCAATATGCTTGGAATTGATGAATTGGCTGAATTGCTGAGAATAATCAAGGGGATTGATGAATTGATGTGCAGGTAAGTGTCTGACAGGTCTGACCAGTCAGACCTGTCAGACCAAAACGAGGGATCTGGAGGATTAGATGGACATTATTGAACAGGCAAAAGAAACACTACAGATTGAGGCTCAGGCGATTCTCAACCTCATCGATAGAATCGATGAATCCTTTGTCAGGGCAGTTGAGGTATTGTATAACTGCAAGGGAAGAATCGTTGTTACCGGCATGGGAAAATCAGGGATAATTGGCAAAAAGATTGCTTCCACCCTTGCCAGCACCGGCAGCCCGGCACTTTTTCTCCACCCTGCTGAGGCAGCCCATGGGGATCTGGGCATGGTCACAATGGATGATGTTATTATTGCCCTGTCTAATAGCGGGGAAACCAAAGAGCTAACAGAGCTTATACCTCCAATAAAAAGAAGGAATGCCACAATCATCAGCCTCACCGGAAACCCATCCTCAACCTTAGCTAAACACAGCGATATTACCATTAATGTCTTTGTTGAAAAAGAGGCGTGTCCACTTGGGCTTGCCCCAACAGCCAGTACCACAGCCACATTAGCCATGGGTGATGCCTTGGCCGTGTCCCTTCTGAAGAAGCGAGGGTTTAAGGAACAAGATTTTGCCTCCCTTCATCCCGGAGGAAGCCTTGGAAAAAGGCTACTCTTAACAGTAAAAGATGTCATGCACACAGGTGATCAAATTCCCATGGTTCTGCCGGAAACACCCATGAAATACGCACTCTTTGAGATAACATCCAAGAAGCTTGGCATTACCCTTGTTGTCAATGACGCTCAGCAGCTATTAGGCATCATTACTGATGGAGATTTAAGAAGGCTAATGGAAAGACAACAAAATATATGGGATATTACAGCAAAGGATGCGATGGGCAAAAATCCAAAAACCGTTAAAAGCTCTGACTTAGCCGTAACCGCAGTGGCAGTAATGCAGCAATATTCCATTACATCCTTAGCTGTTACTGATGAACAAAGCCATGTTCAGGGCGTTATACATCTGCATGATTTGCTTAAGGCGGGGATAGTGTAGGGACAGTCTCCCTGTGGTTATTCTTGTAAGATATACCCAATAAAAATTGATTCGACCTGTGCAGTTAAATTATACCAATTCCCACCCTGATGAATCAGAGTGCTGATCTCAATAAATGAAAGAATTATATGCAATCTGATAAATAACTTGATATAATAGTTGTAGGGACTCCAGTGCTAGGGGTGCTACCCCCTTGTCCCTGTCCGTGAAAGCAATGAAATAACGGACACCCACAAGGGGATGTCCCTACGAGATATGTCAACTTAATTAATGGATTGCATATATTATACTCGATGTTCAAGTTTTTTCTCGACACAATCGATTTATTGATCTGTGCAATCAAAAATCACCACATACCTGAACTGTTTGACCTACGACTTAGTGTGCAAAATGTCAGTGATAACGAGAAGAGAAAGAATCACAAAGGGTGTAAATATCTTAGGGAAATATTGCAACGAAACAGGAGTAATACCAATTCCACTAAATTTTTGCCTAATTATGGTAAAAAGATTAACCACATGCGAATCTCTTATCTTGCTTTGATTGCTGACAAAAAACCGTTTGTGTTTGGTGTGTTTACTCCATTGAATCAAAGAGGCGAAAACTTAATAGAGATGGTATAATTACAAATGAGAAGAGCCGTTGACAAGGGTTTATCGATGGATTTACACCCTTTGTGGTTCTTTCTCTGTAACTGAGAAGGTGTGAAAAAATCCAATTTCGCCAAATTCGACCCTAATGATTTCAAGTGGTTGTGAGTCATAAAATACCCCAAAAGTTAATTTTTTCACACCTTCTGACCCATTACATGGCGGATGCTCTCCTCTTGTGGGTATCCGATTTCTACACAGGTTAAAAAAACTTGAACATCGAGTATAAATAACTTGAGGTAAGCGTTCAGCTGTCAGCGGTCAGCTCTTCAGCTCTTACAAGGTATTGCGTCACAAAAAGCAGGAAGTTATAATGTCAGGGGATTCTTCTTTCCCTTGATTTTATGGTCTGGGCTTTCTGCTTGAAAAGCTGACGGCTGAACGCTTACAACTTGAGGAGTTAAGCATAAACTGGACATATAAATTGTCATGCTGCCTGTTAAAATGAGGTGATTAAAATTAATAAAAAAATTTTGGTAATTGAGGATGAGCCTATGATCCTAAAGGCATTAAAATTCCTATTACAGAAACATGGATATGATGTTACTTGTGCAAATGATGGAGAAGAAGGGTTGCAGAAGGCATTCGAAG
The DNA here is from genome assembly GCA_043823615.1 of bacterium. Classification (GTDB taxonomy): domain Bacteria; phylum UBA9089; class CG2-30-40-21; order CG2-30-40-21; family CG2-30-40-21; genus CG2-30-40-21. Next base: position 57 of record JBDRAP010000176.1, on the reverse strand, counting down.
AAAAACCAGATTTGGTTATTACAGATGTTATGATGCCTAAGTTAACTAGTTTTGAGG
>JBDRAP010000175.1:0-2233 GCA_043823615.1 bacterium | reverse complement strand
TTATGGGCAATTGGTACCGGCAAAACTGCCAGTGCTGAAGATGCAAATAAGATGCATGCCTTTATTCGGGCGACTATTACCAGTCTTTATGATAAACGAATTTCTTCAAATGTCAGGATTCAATATGGCGGAAGTGTCAGGCCGGATAATATCGATATATTAATGGCTCAACCAGAGATTGATGGGGCACTTGTTGGTGGGGCAAGCCTTGATGTAGAATCATTTGCCAAGATAGTAAGATATAAAAGGAGTGTGGTTTTGCCTGATGACAAATAAACTCATCGAACAGTTGGCTGTAACTACAGATTCAAAGATAGTCCTTTTAGTTATTGATGGTCTGTCTGGTATCCCGAATGAGTCAGGTAAAACAGAGCTTGAGGCAGCAAATATCCCTAATCTTGATGACTTGGCAAGGGATTCCATTTGTGGCGTAACAGATCCTATCGCTCCAGGGATAACGCCTGGTAGTGGACCTGCACATCTGTCGTTGTTTGGTTATAATCCCTTTGAGCATGTAATAGGCAGGGGTTTGCTTGAGGCATTGGGGATTGATTTTCCACTTGAATCAGGTGATCTGGCAGTAAGAGGCAACCTTGCTACTATGGACAAGAATGGAAAGATAAGTGACAGGCGAGCAGGAAGAATCTCTACAGAAGAGAGTATTAAGATATGCAGCCTGTTGGAAGGCATAGAGATAAGTGGTATTAAGGTATTTGTTAAGCCTGTTAAGGAGCATCGTGTGGTGGTGATATTTCGTGGTAAGGGATTGGATGATGCCCTTTCTGAAACAGATCCTCAAAGGGAAGGACTTGCCCCATTACCTGTAAAACCACTTGGACCATTGGCTGCTGAAACCGCAGGTATAATAACCAAATTTATTGAAGAGGTCAAAAAAAGACTATCAAACTCCTTTCCAGCCAATATGATCTTGTTAAGGGGATTTGCTAAGAGTCAGGCATTGCCGTCATTTCAGGAAAGGTATAAGCTAAGGGCAGCAGCCATTGCTATTTATCCCATGTATCGTGGGTTAGCAAGGCTATTTGGTATGGAAATTTTACCTGCAGGGGAAAGGCTTAGTGATGAATTTGACTGTTTGAGGCAAAATTTTGATAAATACGATTTCTTTTATATTCATGTGAAATATACAGATAGTGCTGGTGAGGATGGAAACTTTGAGAAAAAGGTTTCTGTTTTAGAGGAGGTGGATTCTTATATCCCAGACTTGTTAAAATTAAAACCAGCCGTATTGATTGTTGCCGGAGATCATTCTACCCCATCGGTTCTAAAGGGTCATAGCTGGCACCCGGTACCAATTATTCTTCATGGCAAATATACAGGCAGTGATGATGTTGCATTGTTTTCGGAAAAAGAATGTGCCAAGGGTGGAATTGGCAGGATACCGGCAATGCAGGTTATGACATTAGCTATGGCAAATGCATTGAAATTAACAAAATATGGAGCGTAAAAAAGCATTCAGCCATTTATTGTTTTGAGCTGACAGCTGAATGTTTACAAAAAGGAGGTTCGTTATGGTTACTATTTTATTGATTGTTTTACACTATACCCTTTGTGTATCATTAATTCTTCTTATCCTTTTGCAAGCTGGGAAGGGTGGGGGATTAGCATCAGCCTTTGGTGGTGGTGCATCTGAGACTATTTGGGGTACAAGGCGGGGAAATATTATGACTCGTATCACCGCTGGTGGCGTGACACTTTTCATGATTACATCCTTGTTGCTGGCAATCATCATGCCCAAGCAGGCATCGGTCACACAACGCAAGGGTATGTTGTCCGTACCACCAGCTCAACAACAAGCTGCCCCTGCTCAACAGCAGGCAAAGCCAGCACCAGCTCAGCAACAAGCTGCCCCTGCTCAGCCAGCAGCACCAACTCAGCCGGCAAAATAGGGTGGTTTTCTGTTGACATTGACTTCCTGTCAGTCTTTAGCCTTTATCTGTTGTAGGGTATTATGGGCTTGTTAGCCAGTAGCAAGTGCAACATAAGGAGAAGGAACCACAAAGGGTGTAAACACTTAGGGAAAATAATTGCGAGTAGTAACCAAGGTAACTGCAAATGAGAAGAGTTTGACAAGGGGGTTGTATCTTAAGGAGTTACACCCTTTGTGATTCTTTCTCTGATTTCATTATCTCCATATCTCCTAAGAGATTGACACGATATAGGTTGCTATCTCCAATTATTAGTTGATGTTCTGACAGCAATAGTGTTGCACTTG
>JBDRAP010000174.1:0-22642 GCA_043823615.1 bacterium | reverse complement strand
AGTATATTTTGTCCCAGAAGGGTTATCTCCTTACGACCTGCCCTTACCAATAACTCTATTTCTCTTATTACATCTATTCTTTCTCTGCTTCTTGGTTTACCACGAACAAAGGGCACAATACAATAAGAACAATAATTATCGCACCCAAGTATAACTGCCACGAAAGATTTTAATCCTTTTTCATGAATAATGGTCTCTGGATACAGGCAAGAAGACTCTTCTGTGTAAACCTTTTTTCCCTTAATAAAAGGGGTCAATGGATATTCCCCCTCAATAAAGGGGGTTATCGGATTGTTTTCTTCATTTCCTTTAAGAATATTGGAAAATTCAGCAATCATACTTGTCCCAAGAACAAAATCTATTTCAGGAAATCTTTGTATCAGTTTATTCCCAAGCCGCTGTGCCATACAACCACATACAACTATCCTTAGATCCTTGGTAATTTTTTTTCTGACAGCCAGTTTCCCAAGTTTGCTTAACACCTTATCTTCTGCATGCTTGCGAATACTACAAGTATTAATCAAGATAAAAGAGGCACATTCTTCATCATCTGTCAAGTCATATCCATTTGTTTTCAGGATACGGGATATAACATCCGAATCATACTTATTCATCTGACAGCCATAAGTAATAATATGTGCCATCTTTTTCTGAATCATTAAAAACACTCCAACAAACAAAAAAGCTTAAAAATTAGCTACTTTTTCCTTCATTATCTTTCCAGGCTTAAAGGTCGTGACCCTTTTGGATTCAATTGGAACAACTGAACCAGTGCGAGGGTTTCTGCCAACCCTTGATCTTCTTGATTTCACCTTAAATATTCCAAAATCTCTTAATTCTACCTTATCCCCGGCTGATAATGCATCTGTAATCCCATCCAATACACCCTCAACCACATTTTTAACATCATATTGAGTTAATCCTGTCTGTTGTGCAATTTTTACGACCAAGTCTCGCTTTGTCATAAGACTTCCTCCTTTACAAAAAAATAGTAACAGTTCAGCTAACCGCAGAGTCGCAGAGGCGCAGAGAAAAACTTAAAGTTTATTGACCATACGCTTGATTCCATTCCTTAAGACAGGAACATTGAAATTGATCGCTTAGTCCAAGCCTTTTATCCATGTGTATTTTAATGGCTGCACCAATTAGTCTTTTTTTTGTGATCTGATTGATTTCCATTTTCTGTGCCTCTGCGTCTCTGCGGTGAACTATTACAAAAAATATTGCAACTATTCACTATAAAGTACGCTGAGAATGTATATGTCCTATATAACCTATAAGACTTATTTCCCTCGTTCTCTTTCCTAAGCCATTAAAAGCCACTTTTAACTGCTTTTTGAGCATCTATCAGGATAGAGGTTGCCTTTTCCCTTTCCAATCTTGCCCTTTCTACTGCAACCCTTGCCTGTTCCTCAGCTATTTTGCCTACATTTGCCTCAGCCATAGCCTTTGTTTGAGCTAATTTTGCAGAGATTATCTTGACTGCAGCCCAACGAGCTGCGGCTCGGGATCCCTCAGCTGAAGCCAATGCCTTTGCCTCTGACCTTTCTGCAGCCTCAACCATTGCTTTTGACTCTTCTTCAGAAGCCCTGGCAGCTTGAGACTGGGCAATTGCCTTAGCCTCTGCTGCTCTTGCCATCTCTGCAGTTGCCTCTGCCTTTGCCGTAGCAGCAGAGATAGATTCAATTGCCAGCCGCATCCTTCTTTTTATTGCATCAACTACCCTATCCTTATACCTTGCCTTTTCTTCGCAAGCCTTTGCCACATCAACCTCAGCCTTAGCCTTAGTAGAAAATTCTATTGATTTTCCAGTCAAGCCATGTGCCAAGGCATTAGATGCTATAGAAAGAAAATTTTCTGCAGTTTGCTTATGAGTTTTAGCCTCTGTCCATGATATTTCTGCATCTTGCTGGGCTGCACCAAGCTCTGCCTTTAGCTTAGCCTCAGCAGCATTAGCATCTTCTACTGCAGTATTGGCACTTATTTCTGAAGCCCGAGCCGCTTCGGCTGTAGCTAACGCCATTTTTTCGCTTGATATAGCTGCCTCTGCCCGGGACAAAGCCTTTTTCTTAGAGGCATAAAGTGCCCTGGATATAGCATCTGCCTGAGCAAGAGACTCTTCAGCTGCCTTAGCATCTGATACTGCCTCTGCCTCTGCAATTCCTGCTGCCTCTGTCTCTGCTGTTGCCCTTGCCTCTGATGCCCACGCTGCCTCTACCTTAGCCTGTAATTCTTCTATTGTGGTTGTTTCATCTGGTGAGGCTACAGCAAGCGAAGCCGCAAAGACAAACATACCTGTATAACCTATAATTCGATGATACCGTTGCATCTTCATTATCACCTCCTTTTGATTTTAGTCTTGTAGTCTTGTAATCTGGACTATAAGACTATGAGACTAAAAGACTAACCCTACATCTTCCACCATTCCCGATCAAGGCTTCGATACTGAATTGCTTCAGAAACATGAGCTTCTGAAATTGTACAACCTCCCTCAAGATCCGCTAATGTCCTTGAGACCTTCAGAATGCGATCATATGCCCTTGCAGAAAATCCCAATTTATCAATTGCATTCCTTAACAACTCCTGCCCTTTTACATCCACCTGACAATATTTTTTAATCTGCCTTGCATTCATCTGGCTATTGGTATGATTACCATTAGACTTAAATCTTTCAAGTTGGATCGTGCGGGCACAATTAATCCGCTGCCGCATGTCCCCTGAGCATCTACCTCGATTTTGGCCTACCAGATCATCATATTTTACCCTTGGCACATCGATATGAATATCTATCCTGTCTAACAATGGTCCTGAAATCTTTGCCAGATATTTTTGTATCTGAATAGGTGTACAGGTGCATTCCTTTGTCGGATCTGTCAGATACCCACACGGACATGGGTTCATGGCTGAAATCAACATAAAACTTGCAGGGAATGACAACCGTTCACTTGCCCGGGAGATAGTTACCACCTCATCCTCAAGAGGCTGACGCATGGATTCAAGTACCCTCCTGGGAAACTCAGGCAACTCATCCAGAAACAAGACCCCATTATGGGAAAGGCTTACCTCACCTGGTTTTGGAATATGACCACCGCCAACCAACCCTGCATCAGAAATGGTGTGATGCGGTGCCCGAAATGGACGGGTGGTTAATAAAGCCTTTTCCCGTGGAAGCATACCCATAATACTATAAATCTTTGTGGTCTCAATAGCCTCTGTTAAAACAAAATCAGGCAATATAGAAGGTACCCTTTTGGCTAACATGGTCTTACCTGAACCAGGAGGACCAATCATCAATACATTATGCCCACCTGCAGCAGCCACCTCCAGAGCCCTTTTTGCATGCTCTTGCCCACCTACCTCACCAAAATCAGCACAATCCTGACAATCTTGAGAAAATATCTCCTTTATGTCAACCTCATACCGATTAATCTCAGATTTTTGAGCCAAAAATCCAGCTACCTCTGACAAAGTATTAACCGGATATACCTCGATTCCTTCAACTACCGCTGCCTCAGAAGCATTTGCCTCTGGAATAAGTATCCTCTTTATGCCAGCTGTCCTTGCCGCTAAGGCAATAGAGATGCCACCCTTTATCGGACGGATACTTCCATCTAAGGATAATTCTCCTATAATAACATACTCATCTAAGAATTTCACCTGAATCTGTCTGGTAGCTATCAAAATACCAATAGCAATAGGTAAATCTAACGATGCCCCTTCTTTCTTGATATCAGCCGGGGCAAGGTTTACAGTCAAACGATAGCTGTCTGAAAATACAAACTCAGAATTAACAATCGCTGTTCTAACCCGCTCTTTACTCTCTTTTATCGCAGAATCAGGCAAACCAACAATATTAAAAATGGGAAGAGATGGAAAGGCATCTACCTCTACATCAATTATATAACCGTCTATCCCTTGAATTCCTCCGCTTTTTACACTTGCTAACATTGTTCACCGCAACCAATTGCATCATTTCTTACTATCGTTTAAGTAGCAAATACATGAAGATAGAATAAACATCATGGATACTACTACAGAAAGAGCAAACAAAAAAAACATAACTATATCTATTATTTGCCATTGTAATAAGCTTACAATTATCCCCAGCATCGCAAGAAAAATCGTAACCACAACATACCAGAATGCTAACTTGACATCCTGCTCAACCTTCTCAATCTTATGCTCCTGATCATACAGCCTATCAAATAATATACACAACTCAGATGGAATGATATAATTTTCAGATGCCTTCATCTCCTCGCGAAGCTGTTCTTTTTGTTTGACAACCCTATCTTTGATAGGACGAAGTACCGTGGTTACGAAAGGAACAATAAAAGCTAATACAGCAACACCTACCCCTATATAAATATTGCGAGCAACTTCATGGGTAAACCCTATATATTCCATAATTACCCTTGATTCTCCTTATATACCCTTCGTGTTGAATCTTCAGTTACCCCACCAATAGCAAGACCAATTATTGCTCCCAGAAACGAACCGACAGGTCCCCCAGCAGCCCATCCAAATAATCCTCCCCCTATAGAGCCGACAATAGGCCGTAACCCTTTTGGGGTTTCCCCACGGACTTCTTCAAGTGGCTGACGACAATAAGGGCACTCAGCAACAAACTGGGCACTCTTTATATCATATCCCAATCCTGCATAGGCCGAGCATCTTATATTCCAACACCGATAGTAATAATTTCTTATCATCTTAAATGCCACCCTTACATCCCTCGTTCAAATGCACCCTTTATCCATTCAATTTTCTCATCTACAACTGTTACCACATCAAACCTACAAGGCATTTCCTTTGGTTTCTTCTCAAGGAGATAATGCAAGGCTACCTTTGAAATCTGGAGTTGTTTATGTTTATTAACAGCTAAAAAAGGGGATAGATAAGTTGAGGTTTTTCTTGTCTTTACCTCTACAAACACCAGAGTATCTTTATCTTTAGCGATAATATCAACCTCTCCATATCCACATCGATAATTTTTCTCTAATATCTTTAGCCCTTGCTTCAAAAGATATTTAGCTGCTTTTTCCTCACCTATTCGTCCAAGACTTATTCGTTCATATGTCATTAATTAGGTACAACCTTTTGTAAGCTTTCAGCCGTCAGCTATCAGCTTTCAGTAAAGATTATAAAATAAAGGCAAAGGAGACTTTCCTATCTTTACACCTTCCTGTGCCTCCTTAATTCATCAATTCCCCAATTCAGTAATTATATCAATTGTCAACTGCAAAATTACTGAATTAAAGACTGACTGCTGGCAACTGACCAGATTCGCAATTACAAAAAACTGATAGCTAACCGCTTACTGATGTGAGGGTTCAACTAATCGTTGTGGTCTCCTCTTCCTTTTATTCACCAGCACCTGCCTAGTTAACAATTCCCTGACAGGGGCATAAGTAGTCCGATGAATCCCACATGCACCATGCTTCTCTATTGCCTGAACATGTAATTCTGTACCATAGCCCTTATGCATGGCAAAACCATATTCAGGATAAATAGCATCGTATTCTACCATTATTTTATCCCGAATAACCTTAGAAATGATTGAAGCTGCCTGTATGGATGCCACAAAGGTATCTCCTTTCGGCACAGAATATTGAGGAAACTCTACATCAGGAACAGGGAGATTTCCATCTACCAATAGAAGATGAGGATTTACCCTTAACTTAGCCACAGCCTGCCTCATAGCCATATAGGTAGCTTGCAGGATATTTACCTGATCAATGACCTCAGGTTCTACTATTCCTACACCCCAATCAATGGCTACGGTAGAGATAATCTTATATAGCCTTTCCCGTTGCTGAGGGGTTAATTTCTTTGAATCATTTATTCCCGGGATAACCATATCCCGAGGCAGAATAACTACAGAGGCAACAACAGGACCAGCCAACGGTCCCCGACCAGCCTCATCTATTCCGCCAATCATCTCATAGCCACTCATATAGGCTATTTTTTCAATATCTGTAATATTTTGTTGCCAAGGATAGTACTTATCCTCCATCATTCCCCCCCCAATAAATGAAACAGAGGGCAGGCACTGGGGCCTGCCCCTACGGCATTAAAATGTCATAAACTAATTGTTACTATCGTTGTCTATCCTCTTTGATTCTGGCAGCCTTACCAGATAGTTGTCGCAGATAATACAATCTGGCTCTTCTGACCTTTCCTCGTCTTTGAATCTCTATCTTTTCGATAGAGGGTGAATGAAGAGGAAAAACCTTTTCCATCCCTACACCAAAGGAAACCCTTCTCACAGTAAAGCTCTTTTGAATACCAGCTCCTCTCCTGCGGATAACAATCCCGACAAAGTCCTGCAGTCTCTCCTTATTCCCCTCTGTAATCTTCAGCTGTACCTTAACCGTATCCCCTGAGCCAAACTCTGGGATATCCTTTTTCAATTGCCCTTCTGTTATCTTACTTATTATCTCATTCATCTTTTTTTGCCCTCACTATCTATTTCTTCAAGCGTCTTTTTCGCCTTTCTCGCCTTTCCCGCCTCTTTTGACATATTCAATCCTTCTAATATATCCGGACGAACAAGCCTTGTCTTTTCCAATGCCTGTTTTTTTCGCCATTGTCTTATTTGCTCATGGTTTCCGGAAAGAAGTACGGCCGGAACCCTTAACCCTCTAAACTCCACAGGACGGGTATAATGAGGATGATCAAGGATAGATTCATAAAACGAATCTTCTTTAATTGATTCATAATTCCCAACTACACCTGGGATAAGCCTTGCTATAGCATCTATCATTGCTAAGCAGGGAATCTCTCCCCCTGTAGTAACGAAATCCCCTATGGATACCTCCATATCAACAATTAACTCTTTTACCCTTTCATCAATCCCTTCATAATGTCCACAAATAAAGCTCAAGGTTTTTTCTGTGGACAACTCTCTGGCTATTCTGTGGTTAAACACCTGTCCCTGAGGTGTCAGGAGAATGGTCAATCCCTTTTCATCCAATCCCTCATAAGCAGCAATTATTGGTTCTGGTTTTAACACCATCCCAGGACCTCCACCATATGGGGCATCATCACATGTGTGGTGTTTATCCAAAGCAAAATCTCTAATGTTAATAGTATTAATATCAAGTATTCCCTTCTGGATAGCTCGATACAGGATACTCTCTTTGAATGCCCCCTCAATGATTCCTGGAAAAAGTGTAAAAATATTAATCTTCAATTAATCAATCAGCTCCAGGACAACTCGTTTCTTCATCTTGGCTGCAGCTGCATTTAACACAATTCGAATTGCACCAATTGTTTTGCCCTGTTTTCCAATAACGCGTCCAATATCATCCTCTGCAACATTTACCTCTACGATAACAGACCGTTCACTGACAACTTCAGACACCTTAACTGCTTCGGGCTTATCTACCAGAGACTTTATTAAATATTCTGCTAAATCCTTCATCCTTACAACCTCCTTTGCCGTTTGATAGAGACATAAAATTTTTGAGTCTCTACCGCAACACCTACGAAGATGTCTGTTTTATCTCATGGAATTTTTTTAATAACCCTTGTTTCCCAAGCAAGTTATGAACTGTCGGTGAAGGTTGTGCACCTTTTTTCAACCAATCCAATGTCTTTGCTTCATCAAAAGAAACAACTGTTTCCTTTGATACAGGATGATAATAACCAACCCGTTCAATTACCTTAGCATCTCTGGCTGACCTCGAATCTATAACCACTATTCGATAACAAGGCTTTTTCTTTGTTCCAAACCTAGCCAATCTCATCTTTACTGCCACTTAAATTCACCACCTTACAATCAAGATTAATCCACAGATTACACAGATTACACAGATAAATATCGAGAAATGTAGAAAGCAGAAGGAAAGGAATAGTAATACTCTCTCTACTGTCGTGTCAGCTTTCAGGTGGCAGATATGTATTATTCCACCTTCCCTTACCCCATCCCTCTCCTCAGTAGTGGAGAGGGATGGGGTAAGGGACTACACCCAAATTTTCATGCGTCATGCCAAAGTCGACATGACACTACCCTTTTTATTCATCTGTGTAATCTGTGTAATCTGTGGATATAGTTTCTTATTTCTGATTACCTAAAACCCCTTGGCATCTGTGGCATTTTCCTTGCATTTTTGCCACCCCCACGGGTCAGACTCCCGAACATAACCTTAAGCTGCTCAAACTGTTTAAGCAGCCGATTAACATCTTCAACTGTGGTTCCGCTACCCTTAGCAATTCTTTTTCGCCGACTCCCATTTAGTATCTCAGGCTTTCTTCGTTCCAGTTTGGTCATAGAATTTATAATTGCCTCTGTATGCACCAGCTGTTTTTCATCTACCTTCATCCCCTTGGACATGCTACTAAACCCTGGAATCATTCCCATTACTTGCTCTAATGGTCCCATTTTTTTTATCTGTTTAAGTTGAGAAAGAAAATCCTCCAGATTAAATTTTTGAGAAAGCATCTTTTGTTGAAGAGATTTAGCCTCTTCTGAATTGGCAACCTCTTCTGCCTTTTCAATGAGTGAAAGCACATCCCCCATACCAAGAATTCGCTGTGCCATTCTATCTGGATAAAATGGCTCTAATTGTTCGATATTCTCACCAACACCCATAAACTTAATAGGTTTACCGGTAACCATTTTTATGGAAAGGGCTGCCCCGCCCCTGGCATCACCGTCAAGTTTGGTCAGAATAACACCACTAATCCCTATTTCTTTTTCAAAGGTAGAGGCAATATTCACTGCCTCCTGACCAGTCATACCATCAACTATGAGTAAGCATTCCTCTGGATTCAACCGTTGCTTTAATATCTTTAGCTCACTCATCAGATCGCTATCTACATGAAGCCTGCCTGCAGAATCAACAATAATACAATCACATTTATGTTCCTTAGCATACTCAAGGGAACCATCCAATGTCTCAAGAACTGTCTTTCCATCTGCAAACACCGGAACATTTATTTTCTTTCCAAGTATCTGGAGCTGCTCTTTGGCTGCGGGACGATAAGGATCGGCTGCAACCAATAATGGATGCCGTTTTTTTTGAGCTATTCTGTAAGCTAATTTTGCTGATGTGGTTGTTTTTCCACACCCTTGTAATCCAAGCAACAGGATACTCTTAACAGATTCAATCTTAACCTGCGGAATATCACCGCCAAGCACCTCTACTAATTCATCCCTGACTATCTTTAGTACATGTTGGGCAGGATTAAGACTTTTCAGGATTTCAACCCCAACAGCCTTTTCACTTACCTTCGCAATAAATTCTTTAGCTACCTTAAAATTAACATCTGCTTCTAAAAGGGCTACCCTTAATTCCCGCATGGTTGCAGCAACATCATCCTTGTTTAACAATCCCTTCTTGCGGAGTTTATTAAATATACCCTGAATCTTTGTAGAAAAAACATCAAACATTGTTTATACTAACCCTTATCGCTTACAAACATATGCAGTCATTAAGTATACCTAATATTATGTGTCTTGTCAAGTAAAATTATCATCACAAATGTAATTTATGTAAGTTTTCAAGTTAAAACGCAAGAGAAGGAAGATTCCCTTTTCACTTCATTACACTCTGAATTTGTTATTGAGCTGCCACATCCCCTTCGCTAAATACCTGTCCGCTGAAGATGAATAGGCTTGCATTCGGCATCTTCCAATCATCATCACTTAATCCAGCCTTGCGGCAAAGATGTTGAAGAAGCTCTTCCATGTTCCACCCCTGTTCTTTCGCTACCTGTGGCAGAAATACAGCAGAATGACTACCAATGGTCAACTGAACACCATGCGTACCAATCTCAATCTGAGAGATATTCTGAATAGGTATTAATTCCGAAAGAACTGTAATCTCAACAGTTATATCCTTCAATTCCTGTATGGTCGTTGGCGGAAATCTCCAATCCTGGGTAGATGCTGCAATAGCCATCTTTATCACTGCCTCATAAAGTGGCTCTATGGGTTGGATGTACCCGATACAACCTCGTAGTTGATGCCCTTTATGGAGGCTGACAAATACCCCCTGACAACTAATCAATTCCGGATCACTTACCTTCCACTTCAGAATCTCCTTGCGATGGAGATACGCTTCTATTGTATTTCTGGCTATATTCAAAAGGCATACTTGTTGAGAGCGATTCAACATTTTATTCACCCCATGCTATTAACTAACTACTAAACATCATTAAGTATAACATGATACATAAAATTTAGCAAGAAAAAAAGGTAACTATTCAGGTAATCGGATTTATCGGATAAAACGGATAAAAAATATCTGCTCAATCCGCTAATCCGATTACCAAAAGGAAATTTTATAAATGTTTAGTAAGTAATGGGTCAGTGAACTGGGGAAAATTGGACACACACCCTACCCCCTCTCAAGAGGATTACACACCCCCTACCCTCTCAAGAATTACACACCCCCTCCCCCCTCTCAAGAATTACACACCCCCTCCCCCCTCTCAAGAGGGGATTATCTGTATTCCCCTCTAATAAGAGGGGTTAGGGGTGTGTATAAGAGGGGTTAGGGGTGTGTAATGTTCTCCACTAAAGACAGAAGATACCTTTTGCTAAACAATTCCTCCTAATCACTAACCCATTACACAAAAAGACGCATTCCGTAACAGCTTGCCGAGTATTAATTTTATTTATCAAAAAGACACATATGTATTGAAAAAATTAATTTGACATATTAAGAATCCTGTGTTATTGTTATATCCATACTTGGGAGGAAAAAATAATTTAAGGAGGATGCTGGGTTATGAATTTTGAGTTTAATGGAAAGTCTTATGAAACAGATGAAGATGGGTATCTGTTAAATCTTGAGGATTGGTCTGAGGATGTAGCTGGTTATCTTGCCACAACAGAAGAGGTTGAAATGACACCTGCTCATTGGGAGATAATAAATTTCTTAAGAGAGTATTATAATGAGTATCAGATTGCTCCGATGATCAAGATACTGATCAAGGAGATGAAGAATAAATTTGGTCCGGAAAAGGGGAATAATGCCTACCTTTATGAACTTTATCCGTCTGGACCAGCAAAGCAGGCGTGTAAGATTGCCGGATTGCCAAAGCCAACGGGTTGTGTGTAATATTAACTCAAGCAACGGGTTAATCATTTTATTGCATTTATTGTAGGGGCAGGCCCCTGTGCCTGCCCTCTGTTGAATTTTATACCTGCGGAATTAACGCATCTATAAAATATTGTTCACTATCATAATTGTGCAAGGCACAAAGGCAGAGGAAGAGAGGAAAAAATGCTGTCAACATGTTATACTTTTTTTGCTTATTTTGCTATAGTAATTTTTGTTTTGGGTATCTTGTGTAAGGTATGGAACTATGCTGTTCTTCCAAACCCACTCAAGATACCCCTGACACCTGCCCCAACAAATGTTAGTGGTATTATCTTCCGTATGATTCTTGATGTGGCATTTTTCAAAAGTTTATTTAATAGCAACAAGTTTACATGGCTTGGTGGGTGTGCCTTTCATCTTGCCCTTTTGGTTGTAGCTGCCAGCCATATCAGATTTTTTATCTCACCAGTACCAGAGCCAATCATGCTTCTTCAAACCTTTTTCCAGAGCATGGGTATATTTATTGGGTTGTTTTTTATTGCACCCATTGTTTATCTCTTTATCCGCAGGGTGTGGGTTGACAGAACCCGTTTTGTTTCCATATTTGCTGATTATTTTGTTCTTATCCTACTCTTTCTCATTGGGTTATCTGGTATAACCATGAAATATCTCATCAGACCTGACTTGGTAACAGTCAAAACATTTATACTTGGGCTAATATCATTTGACCCTTCACCAATACCGACAAATCCTATATTTATCACCCATTTTACGCTAATATTAATACTCCTGGTATATTTCCCATTTAGTAAATTGATGCATGCAGGCGGGATATTCTTTAGTCCCACAAAAAATCAGATTGATAATCCAAGGGAAAAGAGACATGTTAATCCATGGGATAAATAACTTACCGCTCATGTCTGCTTCGACATTTTATTGTTTTATTTGCCTATAAAGAGGTGAGGAAAATTTTGACAGGATTACAGGATTACAAGATAAATTATCATGTCCATCCTGTAATCCTGTCAAAAAGAGATGGTAAATTATCATGTCCATCCTGTAATCCTGTCAAAAAGGATGGTAAATAAAAACAATTCATGTCTTTGTGGTGATTTCTGATTGCATTGCATAGTTATAATAAGAGAGGTTAAAAGATTGTGGCAAAGGAAAAGATAGAAGTCCCAAAACTTACAGGCAGGATAGAGATACCAAGGGTTCAACCCGGGGCATCCCTTAATAGCCAGCATCATAAGGCTAATGAACATCTTCTTACAGGGCTTGGCTATCCAGCAACCCTTGTTGAAAACTGGCAGGAAAAGGCAATTGCCAAGATGGGGGAGCTGTTGAATAAGTATAAATCACTAAGGCTGTATCTTGATATTTGTGTGCGATGCGGGGCATGTGCGGATAAGTGTCAATTCTTCCTTGGCACGGGTGATCCAAAGAATATGCCTGTCGGCAGGCAGGAGTTATTCAGAAAAGTCTATCGAAGATATTTTACCCCGGCAGGAAAATTGCTCGGAAATTTGGCTGGGGCTGAAGATTTTACTGAGGATATGTTAAAGGAGTGGTATGTTTATTTCCATCAGTGCTCCCAATGTCGCAGATGCTGTGTTGCTTGTCCTTATGGGATAGATACGGCTGAGATCTCTATGGCTGCCCGCGAGATAATGCACTCCATAGGTCTTGGCACAAAGTATGTAGATGAGATTGTACTCAAGGTGTTTAATATTGGCAATAACCTTGGGATGCAGCCAAAAGCCATCAAGAGCAGCCTTGATTTTTGTGTGGATGGGATGAAGGAAGTTCTTGAGGAAAAGGGAATAATGGGCGTTGATGTAAAAATACCCATGGATGTTGAGGGGGCAGATGTTCTGTTGGTTGTACCATCAGCCGATTTCTTCGCCTCTCCTCATATCGAGTCACTTTTAGGTTATGCCAAGGTGTTTCATCAGTCAGGGATAAGCTGGACACTCTCATCATATGCGTCTGAGGCAGGAAATTTTGGTATGTTTATGGGCAGCTATGATGGGATGAGGAAGGTTGCCTCAAGGATAGGACAGGCTGTGCGAGATCTCAAGGTAAAGCGGCTGGTTATTGGCGAGTGCGGACATGCGTATCGAATTGCCTACAGCTTCTGGAATACCCTGATTGGTCCGTTTGATACCCTTGATCCAAGGTATCCAGTGCCTCAACATATTTGTGAGTTTACCTATGATCTGATTAATCGCGGGGCATTGAGGCTGGATAAGACAGCAAATGATGAGTTTGTGGTTACATACCATGACTCTTGCAATGTTGCCCGGGCAACCAGAATGGGTGATATGCCTGGTGGTCAGTTTGAGATACCAAGGGAGATAATTAAGGCATGTTGCAATAAGTTTGTGGATATGCCGCAAGAAACTATTCGGGAAAATACATTTTGTTGCGGTGGTGGTGCAGGGCTCTTAACCGATGAGATGCTTGATATTCGTGTAAAGGGTGCTATGCCCAGGATGCAGGCATTAAAGCAAGTGGTAGATTCCCATGGTGTAAATTTCTTTGCCCTTATCTGTGCTATCTGTAAGGCACAGTGTACCAAGGTATTTCCTATGTATGGATTTTCTATGGATATGGTCGGTGGGGTGCATCAGTTGGTAAGTCGAGCAATTGTGCTTAAGTGAGACGCAAAGATAGGATTTTTCACGCGGAGACGCGGAGAACGCGGAGAGAGAGAACATGATTTTTCACGCGGAGACGCGGAGAACGCGGAGAGAGAACATGCTCATACTGGAGGGATAGCTGTGAATAAGCTCATAGCCTTAGTGGTTGTATTAATATTTGGTGCGGTGTTATTATCCCCATTTGTGGTTAATGTCATCAATGTGAATATGAATAAAGGCATGTCTAAACTTGACCTTGTTCTGCCAACAAGCGGCAAGTGCGTCAAGGATACGGAATACATGCGGGCAAACCATATGGATCTCCTTGAAAAGGCAAGGGTTAAGGCTGTGCGGGATGGTGAGCGGTCCAAGGATTACAGCCTGAAGAATTGTCAGTCATGTCATGAGAGGCGGGATGAGTTTTGTGATAGATGTCATAATTTTGTTGGTGTAAAGCCTGAGTGCTTTGAATGTCATTATTTTCCTACAGGCAAGGAAGAATGCAAAGAGGGTAATTAGATGAAGAGAAGGGATTTTCTTAGACTTGGTGGAATATTGACAGCAGCAAGTGCGGCGTTACCAGCAAGCAATTTGTTGTATGCAGGAAAAACTCCATTGTCAACTATTAAATATGGCATGGTTATTGACCTGACTAAGTGCGATGGGTGTGGGGAGTGTGCCTCTGCCTGTCGAACAGCAAATAATGTTGCAACATTCCCTGATGATGAGAAGATAAATAACTACTGGCTCAGGATAGCCAAGGTAAAGCCTAAATTTCCAAATAGTTGCGAAAAAAATATTCCCCTGATGTGTATGCATTGTGATAATGCACCTTGCGTTCATGTCTGTCCGGTTAATGCATCCTTTGTTCGTAAGGATGGGATTGTCTTGATAGATAAGCATAGATGTATCGGGTGCAGATATTGTATGATTGCCTGCCCTTATAAGGCAAGGTCGTTTGTGTTTAAGAAGCACGATGAATTTACTAACACTGCCGTGCCAAAGACCATGCATGGGGTGGTAGAGAAATGCGATTTTTGTGTAACACGAGTAGATAGTGGGAAAATGCCTGTGTGTGTAGAATCATGCAAAAAGGGCGTTATGTCCTTTGGCAACCTGAATGACCCTGATGCTAAGGTTTCAAGGCTAATTTCATCGGGCAGGGTACATCGGGTTCGCGAGGATCTGCATCTTGGGGCAAAGGTGTATTATCTGGGATTGTGATGATGGTAATCGTTCAGGTATCAGCCGTTAATTCTCATTTTGAAATGTGTAAGATAAGGAGAAATGGAGAACAAGGGAGAATTGGAGAGAAAAATTTGACTATTTTCTCCATTTCCCCACTTTCCCCCTTTCTCCTTTCTCACACAAGTTTGTCATATTGAAATTTGAGATTGTGAGGTAGGCACTAATGAAGATATATTTTACAACCATAAACGGCAAGTCTTTTGGGATGTATTCCCTGTTAGCTGTGTTGGCAACCTTGGCTGCTGCCGGATTATATGCTACTTACGCCATGTTTAGCCAGGGGCATTACATTACCGGCATGAACAATCAGATACCCTGGGGGTTGCCGATTGTTGTGGCAATATATTGTATTGGCTTAAGTGCAGGCTCGCTTGTTATTTCTGCCCTTTCGGCTGTATTTGGACAGAAGGAATTTAAGCCGTTTGCCAGAATAGCAGTCTTTGTTGCTGCCTTGCTTCTTGTTGGCAGCCTGCTCTCTATTATCCTTGATTGGGGAAGACCAGACAGGGTTATGCTGCCATTTCTGTATCTTAATCCACGATCTATCTTCTCATGGAATGGATTCTTGTATTCAAGCTATATCTTTATCTGCATTGTTTATCTCTGGGCAATGTTTACAGGCAGGGATGGATGGATAAAACCCATGGGTCTTCTGGCTGTTCTCTGGGCAGTTGGGGTACATAGCGGAACTGGTGCTATCTTTGGATTTATCAATGCCCGGGAGTTGTATCATTCACCGCTTGCTTCACCAACCTTTGTAACCGCAGCACTCTCATCCGGTACTGCCCTGATGATCCTTATTATCATCGCCACCTTTAGGGCAACCAATCGATTCTTAGATGATCGACTAATTACTGGACTGGCTAAGCTGCTTGGTCCATTTATCATGGTAGTTTTATATTTCGTGATTGTTGAATATGTTGTAAGATTATATACCCCATCAACCTATGAGCCAACGAGCTTTGTTT
Organism: bacterium; assembly: GCA_043823615.1. Classification (GTDB taxonomy): domain Bacteria; phylum UBA9089; class CG2-30-40-21; order CG2-30-40-21; family CG2-30-40-21; genus CG2-30-40-21. Next base: position 6,730 of record JBDRAP010000174.1, on the reverse strand, counting down.
TATTTGGTGGGAATCTTTACACCTATATCTTTTGGGTGGGTTTAATACTGCTTGGCTCTATTGTTCCGGCTATTATCCTGTTTAATCCTATTACCAAAAAATCGATTCCCTGGATTATGTTTGCCTCATTATTGGTAATAATTGGTGTTTTTTGCGAAAGATTGATCTTTGTCCTGCCGGGTCAGATATTCCCGCTCAATCTTTTCCCTGATATGGAGATGGTAAGCGGCTTTATGGATGGTCAGATTACCTGGTATCAGGTCAGTTTGGCTGAGATTGCTCAGGGTGTGGGGATATTGTCTATCGTGGCTATTCTGTATATTGTTGGGTTAAAATTGTTTGCTTTGCTACCAAGTGAGGCAAGACATCTGTAAAGAAGCTATCAGCTATCAGCTATCAGCTATCAGTTTCGATATGAGAAAAGCAAGCGTATATGCTTGTTACCACTTTGATCTTCTTGAATTTTTCTTAGCTGACTGCTGACAGCTGAACGCTTACAAAGATAAACATTCACCTCGAATGTTTTCAATAATCTCAAAGAAAAGGAGAGATATTATGTCTGATTCAAAAAGCCCTATCTTGGATGAATTAGAAAAGGGTCCATGGCCGAGTTTTGTTACAGAGATAAAAAAAGCGGCTGAAAAAAGTCCAATGGCACAAGGTCTATTGGAGCAATTGGAACTTTCCTACAAGGAAAAGAAAACGCACTGGAAGCATGGCGGAATTGTTGGGGTGAAGGGATATGGCGGTGGAATCATTGGCCGTTATTCTGATGCCGCAGATAAATTCCCGGAGGTCGCTCATTTTCATACGGTTCGTGTTAATCAGCCATCTGGTTGGTTTTACACGGCTGATGCCTTGAGAGAGTTGATGGATATTTGGGAAAAACATGGCTCATGCCTGACCAATTTTCATGGCTCTACAGGCGATACGGTCTTTCTTGGGACAAAGACGAGTGAGCTTGAAGCCATATTTACCGAGTTGTCAGAAAAAGGCTGGGATCTTGGCGGTTCAGGCTCTGATGTCCGGACACCAAGTTGTTGCGTTGGTCCGGCAAGGTGTGAGTTTGCCTGTTATGATACGCTGGCACTTACCTATGATCTGACCATGTCCTATCAGGATGAGCTGCACAGACCATTCTTCCCCTATAAGTGGAAGTTTAAGATGGCCGGCTGTCCAAACGATTGTGTTGCCTCAATTGCCAGATCCGATTTTTCTATTATCGGTACATGGAAGGATGCTATCCAGATGGATGCAGAAGCAGTCAGGGAATATGCAGCACAGGCAGATTTCAATATTCAAAAATATGTGGTTAATAAATGTCCGTCCAAGTGTATGTCATGGGATGGGGAAAAATTAGAGATTGATAACAGAAATTGTGTCAGGTGTATGCATTGCATCAATGTTATGCCAAAGGCACTGCGTCCCGGCAAGGAAAAGGGTGCAACTCTTCTCATTGGTGCTAAGGCTCCAATTGTTGAGGGTGCACAGCTTGCCTCGGTTATCGTTCCATTTATGAAGATGAAGCCACCATATCAGGAGCTGAAGGATCTAATCACAGCCATATGGGAGTTCTGGGATGAACATGGCGTGGCAAGGGAAAGGATTGGTGAATGTATCCAGCGGGTTGGGCTGGGAAGTTTTATCGAGCAAATAGGGCTCAAGCCATCACCACAGATGGTTTTGCAGCCAAGGGATAACCCATATATCTTTTACGATGAATATCTGGAGGAAGAGTAGAAGAGTTTGAGCTGTGCAATTAAGATTTATCCGCAGATTACGCAGATTACGCAGATTATCAGAAAAATGGGGAAGAAAAATCTGAAAAGCATTGTAACCAGTAGGGGCAGGCCCCCGTGCATGCCCTCTGTCTCGCATAGTTGTTGAATTTGTTTACAATTCTTTTAATCTGCGAAAATCTGCGAAATCTGCGGATATATTCTCTGTTTCTAATTGCACAGGTCGGAAGAGGTTAAGGAGTTAAGGAGTTTAAGAAGTTAAAGGAGGTTAGTAATATGGCAGCACCAGCCAGAAAGACGGATATCGGACCGCCGCATTATGAAAAGTTTTTGCATCCGGTCATTAAGGAAAATTATGGAAAATGGAAATATCATGAGGTAATAAAACCAGGTGTCCTGGTACATGTTGCCGAGAATGAGGCAAAGATATTTACTGTTCGGGCAGCATCACCGAGGTTGTTGAGCAGTACCACAATTCTGCTGATTTGTGATTTGGCTGATAAGTATAGTGGTGGCTACCTAAGATTTACCAGTCGAAATAATATTGAGTTTTTGCTTGATAATGAGGCAAACATTGACCCATTAATCAATGAGCTAAAGCAGAATAATATCCCGGTTGGCGGGACAAAGAATTCTATCTCCAATATTGTTCATACTCAAGGATGGATTCATTGTCATTCATCAGCCACAGACGCATCCGGTCTGGTAAAGGTGATCATGGATGACTGTTTTGAGTATTTTGAGAATATGACCCTGCCGCATAAGGTAAAGATTGCTGTTGCTTGCTGCCTGAATATGTGCGGTGCGGTTCATTGCTCGGATATTGCTATCCTGGGTGTGCACAGACGACCGCCAAAAATAGACCATAAGAATCTCAAAAATATGTGCGAGATTCCATCAACAGTAGCATCATGTCCAACCGCAGCTATCAGGCCAACCTATGTTGATGGTAAGCCGTCGGTTAAGATTGATGAGGATAGATGTATGTTCTGTGGTAATTGTTTTTCAGTCTGTCCGGCAATGCCAATTGCTGACCCATTAAATGATGGTGTCTCTATCTGGGTTGGCGGCAAGGTCTCTAATGCCAGAACACAACCAACATTTACCAAATTGGCTATCCCATATATCCCCAATAATCCGCCAAGATGGACTGAGGTGACTTGCGCAGTAAAGAAGATTGTGACAATTTATGCTCAGGATGCGGAGAAGTACGAACGGGTTGGTGAATGGATTGAACGGATAGGCTGGCCAAGGTTCTTTGATTTAACCGGATTTGAGTTTACCAAGTACCATATTGATGACTTTAAGTATGCAGGTTTAACCTATCGGAGAACAACTCAGATGAAGTTCTAAGACAGAGAATAGTCTCACGCGGAGACGCGGAGAACGCGGAGAATACAGAGAGTTTAAGTCATGTAAGGAGGTAACAAATGGCAGTATCAGTTGAAGAATTGGCAGATTCGATGTATGCCTTAGTGACAGAATATGCTGGCAAGAAAAAGCTTAAAGCCAGTGATATAGCTAAGGAGATGATTGATAAGTATAATGATGAGGTAGATAAGGCTCAATGCAAAGAGGCAATAAGGCTTTTGATGGATTCTGAAAGGTGTGTTTATACCTATTTTGGCGGTACATATATCGAGGTGCCGCATAAAGAGGGCGCTGCACCTGAGTGATGAACAATCTCTGGGTAAGCGTTCAGCCGTCAGCTATCAGCGGTCAGATAGAAACAGAAAAATCGAGGAGAAAACAAGAAAGTATCAATAGTTGTAAGCGTTCAGCTATCAGCAGTCAGCCTTCAGACTTTACAAGGCATTACAACACAAAAGAACGGGAAGGCGAAAAGGTAGGAAAGCTTCCTTTGTCTTGATTCTATGTTCTTTGCTGACGGCTGATAGCTGACGGCTGAACGCTTACATCAAGGAGTAAACTATGGCAATAGTACTTAAGAAAAGAAAAAGAAAATTAGGCATTCGTATGGGGCGTGGTCGTGGAACAAGAGAGGCTTCCTTATCGAGGCCAAGGTATGCACCCAAGACACCACCATGCACATTCACTTGTCCTGCTTCAACAGATATAAGAGGATATTTAAAATATATCAGCCAGTCTAAAGACTATAAACGCTCACAGGAAGAGTCATTAAAAGAGGCATGGTATATCCTTACAGATAAAAATCCCTTACCAGCAGTTTGTGGCAGGGTTTGTCCGCATCCATGCGAGAGTGAGTGTAATCGCAAGGCAAAGGATAATCCTGTGGCTATTAACAGCGTAGAAAGGTTTATCGGTGATTATGGGATACAGAACAAACTACCCCTTAAGCGAATAAATGAGACATTATACACAGAAAAGGTAGCCGTGATTGGTTCCGGACCATCAGGGCTTTCCTGTGCCTATCAATTAGCAAGACGAGGGTATAGTGTGACCATTTTTGAGGCATTTGAAAAGCCGGGAGGGATGCTCAGATACGGCATTCCTGTTTACCGTCTCCCTGATGATGTCTTAGATGCAGAGATTAACGCTATAAAGGATTTGGGTGTTGAGATTAATTGCAATACAAGGGTAGGGCTTGATGAGCTTAAGGGTAAATATCAAGCTATATATACGGCTATTGGGGCACATAAGGGCTTGAATCTGAATGTACCGGGCGAGGATGCAGAAAATGTACTTACCGGAGCAGAATACCTTCACAAAATAAATGCCGGCGAAAAGGTAGATATAGGTGATAGGGTTGTTGTCATTGGCGGTGGTAATAGTGCCATAGATGCTGCCAGGGTATCAAAGAGGCTGGGAGCAGTCGTAACCATTCTCTATCGCAGAACAAGAAAAGAAATGCCGGCAATTGAGCATGAGATTGTGGCAGCTGAGGAAGAGGGGATTGGGTTTGAATTTTTGGCTGCACCACTTGAGATAATAAGGGATGGCAATAAGGCAACCGGTATAAAGTGTATCCGTATGGAGCTTGGGGCACCGGATTCAAGCGGCAGGGCAACACCAGTGCCTGTTCCTGGTTCTGAATTTACTATGGATGCGACCATGATTATTCCATCCATCAGTCAATCACCTGTATTTACCGGGCTTGAAGAATTAAAGAATGAAAAGGGATGGATTACTGTGGATGACAGGTGTCAGACCACACTTGCTAATGTCTTTGCCGGTGGTGATGTAACAAATCAGCTTGGATTGGTAACTGAGGCCATTGGGCTTGGCCGCAAGGCAGCATTGGCAATTGATGTTTTTCTTAAGCCACAGGAAGCAACAGAAAAGCCTCAACCAATATCAATTATCAGGCATGAAAAGATGAACCTTAATTACTATGCTTCCTTAACACGGGTTGAGTCAACAGGCTTAACAGCTGAGGAACGGGTGAATAATTTTAGTGAAGTAGCCATGACCATAAGCGAGGAGCAGGTTGCTTTGGAAGCAAAAAGATGTATGAGTTGTGGACAATGCTTTGATTGTGATAATTGCTACAGCTATTGCTCAGATAATGCGGTTAAAAAACTACCCAAGGGACAGCATTACGAGTTCCATCTCGAAACCTGTCAGGGTTGCAAAAAGTGTGCTGAGGAATGTCCATGCGGGTATGTTGATATGGCTTAAGGGCAGTAATGCTCATTATGACAAATTTGTGTGAGATAAGGAAAAGAAGAAAAAGGGAAAGGAAATTAAGAAAGTTTCCTTTCCCTTTTTCTATTATTACACTTTGCTTGGTTGAATAGTTACCAAATATCGTAACTAAAATTGCTGGTGCTTATGCCCTCGGATGAGCCTTATTATAAACAATTTTCAGTCTTTCCTTGGTTACATGGGTATAGATTTGAGTTGTGGAAAGGCTTGCATGGCCAAGTAATTCCTGAACAATCCTTAAGTCAGCACCACTATTTAACATATGTGTAGCAAATGTATGTCTCAACATGTGTGGGCTGACATGTTTTGACCCTTGCAATTGGGTAATCTTATGGATTAGCAGCCTTACCCCTCTATCAGTAATTCGTTTTCCGCGATGATTTAAGAATACAGCGGTTTCCTGTTTGCCTTGCAAGAGTTTATTGCGAGCTTCAAGATATGTATAGATAGCTGATATAGCATAGGAGCCTAAGACAACCAATCTTTCCTTTCGCCCTTTACCCATAACCCTTGCCATACCCCGTTCCAATTCCATATCCACAATATTTAGGGAAACCAGCTCACTAACTCGCATCCCGCTTGAATAAAGCGATTCAAGTATAGCCCTATCCCTTAGCTCCAGAACATTGTCTGTCCCTGTGGTATCAATCAAGGTCGTCATCTCTTCAGGATACAGGAATTTGGGAAGCCTCATCTCTAATTTTGGGGTGTGAAGTGTTTTTGCCGGGTTTGTCTGACAATACTTTTCCCGACATAGAAACCTGAAATAGGTTCTTAATGCAGCTAATTTGCGGGCAATGGTTGTTCTTGAATACTGCTTTTTTTGAAGTTCACCAAGGTAGCGTCTTAGCCATGAATGATCCAGTTCACCCTTGCCAAGCTCCATCTCACCATTATCTGCCTGTTTTAGAAAATCGTCACACATCAAAAGATCATTCTTATATCCAGCAACGGTATGATGAGAATAATTCTTTTCTGCTTCAAGATATGATATGAATTCTGTTAAGTACAGCAATGGCTCTATACCCCCTAATGTTATATATCGGAGTTTCATACAGGATGCTAAAATTAATTTTGACATAACATAAGCATTTTTTTTATTGACTTTCCATGAAGAAGGTGGTATTATTTATAGTAGATTATTCTGTCTCTTGAATTTTGAGGGTGGGTATGGAACACTCAGCGAGATTGCCTTTGCCCTGAAGGCAGGGATACGGGTGATTGGGGCTTGTTAGCCAGTAGCAAGTGCAACAGAAGGAGAAGGAACCACAAAGGGTGTAAACACTTAGGGAAAATAATTGCGAGTAGTAACCAAGGTAACTGCAAATGAGAAGAGTTTGACAAGGGGTTGTATCTTAAGGAGT
>JBDRAP010000173.1:0-3768 GCA_043823615.1 bacterium | reverse complement strand
CGTAATACCTGATGATTATCCATGCCTTCCGGATGACAGACATGTTCAGGTGTTTTCTCTGCCGAACTTTTTGCCCCTGAACTCAATACCTTCCAACGGGCAAGAATATCGTCCCCCTCCATATCATCTATACACACTTTTGCATGATTTCCCGGCTCTTTTCTACTTGCTGATACCTCACCTGTAATCTTTAACATCTTTCCAAGATGGATGCTTGTATCAAATCCAAATATCTGTTGCTTCATCTGAGCCATAGCTTGAGTAGTTTTTGCCTTAGGGACAGCATCAGACTTAAAGAGATAGGTACAGCCAACATTCAGCCCCTTTTTAATGGCATACCCACTCCTCATTCCGGTAAGGCTGTAACGGTTGCCTTCTGCTACTGTTTCATATTCAATCTTTACCTCTGAGTCTGCATATATTCCACTCATGTGAGAATCGAAAAAACGAACCTCACCAGTCTCATAATTGATGGTATAATCTAATTCCCTCTGTTTTTGGCTGCCATTTACCGTAACCCTTTCACTACCAGGCAGAACCGGCGGATTAAGCCGATAGGTTTTTGCTGCATAATCATAATTAATGGTAAAATCAGTCTTTGTAGCAAAATACACACTACCGTCAGAATAATTAATCTGATAGTCTGTGCCTCTGGTAAGGGTTGAACTGCCCGAGGTAACAACCTCTTTTCCATCAATAAGATCCGGATAACTTAGCTTATAATAGCTGCAAATCTCCTCATCTGCGGTATCAGGTCCTTTAATTGTCAAGGTGCCGCTTTGTTCATAAGCCACCTGAATAATAGCATCTGTTTCTGCTGAAGTGGTGAGAACAAGGACATAAATTGTTGTAGTGCCAAGGGATTGTGCTAAAATAGTGTAATCTGTATTTCGGGTTAATGTTGTAAATCCCTCACCATTTTCAGTGATACCATCATCAATCAGAACATCATTTACTACCTCTTCCGGCAAAAGCAGATAGTATTTCCTCATGACATATTCATTTTCAAAAATATCCTGCGAATAATGCCCAATATTACCTTGATATGTAGCGGTTTTAGAGATGCCCCTGTTTGTTGCCGCAAATACCTGAGTGTGAAACTTATCGGTTTTTAGCCCGGATTTTATCCCAAACATCCTTTGATTGTACCCGGCAAATTCTGTCTCATTTAAGACAATATCCATATGTCCAAGTGATGCAGAGAATAATCCCTTTTGATAATTAACCAGCATCTCCAATGGGTTTATCTGGTTGGTATCATCGTAATTCATGTAGGCATTTAAGCCATCTTTTGTCTTCCCTTCAAGGCGAAGTCTTGTGGACTGGCTTACCTTAAACCCATCATCTTTACCTGTAGTAGTCCCTTTAGTGTCAGTATAAATAGAAGAAAACATTTTCATACCTGAAATATTAAATAATTTCGGATGATCATCGGCATAGAGGAATGCAGGAAAAAGCAAGATGACTAAAAGCAGTATTTTTTTCATTGTATTCACCTTTGCAGCTAAGATTAATCTACAGATTACAGATGAGATGAGGGAAAAATCTGAAAGACACTACAAACAGCATACACAAGCTGCAACATGTCTTAATAATTACACGATACAACACAGTAGTTGTTGGATTTATGTAACCATTACAGGTATCCGGAAGCCAGAATTCAGGAGTTAGAATCCAGAATAGAGACAACAATCACAAGAGGAGAGCACCTAATAGGGGTACTTTCTCTTTGACAGATGCTACCTCTCTGGCAGCAGTAAATCACCATAATTGCAAGTCAAACAATTGTTCCGTCAGGAACATAATATCGGTAGAACAACAATCACAAACCAATCAGTTCCGTAGGAACGATATATCGGTAGAAACCGTAGGAACGGCATATTGGTAGAAACCGTAGGAACGATATAATTTCAAACCGATTGAATTTTATATATCATGCCTACGGCATTTATGCTTAAAAAAATAATATTTATTTCTACCAATATGTTGTCTCTACGAGACATTTAAGAAAATTCACACCTGCATAATTGAGGAATTATCTCCGTGTTTCTGTGTCTCAGTGTCTCAGTGGTAAAAAACTTGAACATCGAGTATCAATAAATTAACTTTACCAGATTTGCCATAATTTGTCAAGAGAAATATCAACCTGTGTAATACCAAAGCAGGAATGTCCTATTTTACTTTGGTATTACAAAAAAATGAATTTGTCTTGACATATCCCTAAAATTGAGTTATACTATAATATAATTGTTCAACAATTATATTAATAAAGGAGGAAGTTGCAAGGAAATGAAGAAAAATTTTTTGTTTACCTCAGAATCGGTGACAGAAGGGCATCCGGATAAGTTGGCTGATCAGATATCTGATGCTGTTCTTGATGCCATTATGGAGAACGACCCTGATGGAAGGGTTGCTTGTGAAACACTTGTTGCCATGGGACTGGTGTTTGTAGCTGGTGAGATAACCACTAACTGTTATGTTGATGTGCAAAAGGTGGCAAGGAATGCTGTCAGGGATGCCGGCTACAATAATCCTGCTTTTGGATTTGATTTTGTGGATTGCTCGGTGATTACCTCTATTAATGAGCAATCTCCTGATATTGCTTTGGGTGTGGATAAGGAAGGAGCTGGTGACCAGGGGATGATGTTCGGTTATGCCACAGATGAAACCCCGGAATTAATGCCATTACCCATCATGTTGGCACATAAGTTGGTACGACGACTCTCCTATATAAGAAGAGAAAAGTTGTTACCATGGGTACGACCAGATGGAAAATCTCAGGTAACGGTAGAATATGTTGATGGCAAGCCGGTCAGGGTAGATACGGTTGTTATCTCTACCCAGCATGATGAGGATATAACCATAGAAACCATTCGGGAAGGGATCACTGAAGAGGTGATTAAGCATGTTATTCCTTCAGAGCTGCTCAAGGATACTAAATATTTTATTAATCCTACAGGAAGGTTTGTCATCGGTGGTCCTCAGGGAGACACAGGGCTTACCGGCAGAAAGATCATCGTTGATACCTATGGCGGCTGGGGAAGGCATGGCGGTGGATGCTTTTCAGGTAAGGATCCATCCAAAGTAGACCGTTCTGCTGCCTATATGGCAAGATATGTGGCGAAGAACATCGTTGCTGCCGGATTAGCAAAGGAGTGTGAGATACAGCTTTCTTATGCCATAGGTGTTGCAGAGCCTGTTTCAATTATGGTTGATACCCATGGTACAGGAAAGATACCAGACGAAAATATAGTAAAATTAGTTCGGGAACACTTTGATATGACCCCAAAGGGAATTATCAAGACATTGCAGCTCAAAAGACCAATCTATAAGCTAACCGCAACTTATGGACATTTTGGCAGGGAAGAGGATAGTTTTTCATGGGAAAAGACAGATAAGGTTGAGTTGTTGAGAGAATGCAAGAAGTAGTAAACGGATTTAGTATTTCAGTACACGGATTAAGCGGATTAAACGGATGAAAAAATCCGATAAATCCGATAAATCCGATTACAAAATTAAGGAGGCAATATGGATTTTGATGTCAAGGATATAAGCTTAGCTGAAAAGGGAAGGCTAAGGATTGAATGGGCAGGGCAGGAGATGCCTGTCTTAAAATTAATAAAGGAAAGATTTCTGAAGGAAAAGCCTTTGGCAGGTCTGCGATTAGCTGCCTGTTTGCATGTAACTGCAGAGACAGCCAATCTGATGGATACATTAGCAGCTGGCGGGGCAGAGGTCAGTCTTTGTGCCTCTAATCCGCTCTCTACA
>JBDRAP010000172.1:0-5300 GCA_043823615.1 bacterium | reverse complement strand
CCATCAGCCATCAGCCATCAGCCATCAGCCATCAGCCATCAGCCATCAGCCATCAGCCATCAGCCATCAGCCATCAGCCATCAGCCATCAGCCATCAGCCATCAGCCATCAGCCATCAGCCATCAGCCATCAGCCAGAGGTAGTTCTAGTGTAGGGATAGGGCTCATTTCTGTTCAAAAACGATTGTTTCTTACTAACACATCTCGCACTAATTTACCTCTCATCTTTTGCTTTCTATCCCTTTTACTTATTTTATCCAGCAAGCCTGCAATAGCATATGAGCTAAAATGGTCTACAACTATAGTTGTTAGTGGGCAGCAGACAAATGGAAATTATTTCCTGCAAGGCATAAGCTCTTCTCTTGACGATCACTCATCTAACTTAATCTATACTGTTGCAGTTTTCATGTCAGAAACCTTACCTCCACAACAAGGAACATTTACAATCTTTACTGCTATTCCTGTCTCATCTACTGAAGAATATTATTCACTTCAAAAAAATGGCGATCTTATAGCTTCATCAATTCCCAAACATACTATTTCTTATGGGATTACGACTCAAGAAAAAAGGTATAAATTTGCTCAATATCCTGAAATTTACCAAGGGAGGTGATGTGTAGGTAGAACCGTGAATGGACCGAAAGGTTATGTCGAAAAATACTATAAAGAGATGAAGAATGAAAAGATTAGGTTTGGCATTGACATTGGTGTTATTATTGGGAGTGTCCACATGCTCCTGGGCTGAAGGACAGTTTGGCATTGGTTGGCAAAGCAGCAGTTTTGGCAAGGGAATAAGTGCTAAGGTTGCAATCAATCCAAATCTCTGCCTTCAAGGAATCGTAGGATATGCCTCTCTGACAATGGATAATCCAATGATAAAAGTAGGTAGCGAAAAGACAGCACTTGATATGGGAATTAGTGCATCGGGTATGACTCTGGGAGGAAGGGGGCTATTTAAGGTAAAGAGCGAGAAGAATATGGATGTTTATGTTGGAGGGGGTATGAATTACCTCATGCTCTCAGGAGAGATTGTTGGTGCAGGTGATAAGTATGAGGGAAGTGGGGGCGCAATGGAGTTCAATGGTGTTGGTGGGGTGGAATATCGGTTTCAGGGGTTACCAAATCTTGCCTTTTCCACGGAGATCGGCTTCAGCTACGCCAAGTTGAATGAGATAGACCTGAAGTACAGAAGCAATAGAGAGGCAGACAAATCTACTCTGATTCCGAACACCTCAATAAAGAATTTATTCCTGGGAGTAGGGATACATTACTATTTCTAATGTGACTAATTAACATGCCGGAGGTGATGAATTAAGCAAATATGGCAGAACCCATAAGATTAAATTAAGTACGATGTAGCTTGATACTGTGAAATTTAAGGAGGAAGTAAAAGATGAAAAAGGAACTCAGAAATGGACAAAGGATTTGTGCTGTTGTTTTGGCAGTGATGATGTTTGTAACCACATTTGCCTATGCAGATATAGTCTACTTAAGAGAAGGGATAGTTTGGCTAAAAAATGAGAGTATGATTAAAGGTGAAATTATTGCGGTTGTACCTGGTAAATCGTACACAATACAGACAAAGGAGAAGGACAAGAAGACCTTTATCTATCTGATAGAGGATATAGCAAAGATCCAAATTGGGGCGGCTAAACTTGGGGTTGTAGAGGAAGAAGAAGAAATGCTGGTAGACATAACCTATCTGCCAATAGAGACAATTTGCTTGATGGATGGAAGTAAGATAAAAGGAAAGATATTTGAAATAACACCAGAAAAATTATATAAAATCAAGACTACGGATACTGTTCTTGTTTATCCAGTAGAAAAGATAGAGAAGGTTAAATCTACAGAGAGTGAGAGACCTGAAGAGGTAGTTTGTTTGAAGGACGGGAACAAGGTACTGGGTCGGATAATTGAAATTGTGCCTGGTAAATCTTATAAGATAAGGACAACGGATGGTAGTGACTTCGTTATTGCAATGGATACAATAGAGAAGATAGAGAAAACGAAAAAAGTGGAATTAAGAGACAAGAAAACACTAGAAAAAAGAGCAGAAACAACACCATCTGGTAGCATAACAACACCATCTGGTAGCATAACAACACCATCTGGTAGCATAACAACCTCGTTTGGTGTCGGAATTGATTTTTTTAGCGTGGAAGATGTAGCAGGAATGGGTAAAGGCGTGGTAGGTGATTTGCGATTTATGGGAAAGAATTGTGGAATTCAGTTTGAAATAGGAAACAAGACGCATGAAGGAGATGAAAACTCCAATTATGAAGAGACATATAAGTGTTTCTCCTATGGAGCGACTGCACTATTATTGAATAGGGTTTCGCCAAAAGTTCTCTTTTATGGGGGATGTGGTGCCAGCATGTATAGTTGGGATAATTTGACCGAAACATCATGGCTGTATATTGGGCCTGTTTCTCTTTCTAGTGGATCTCTATATATGAGAAATCCTCAGATGAAAAAGGCAGGTTGCGGGTATCATTTATGTGGTGGGATAGAATATGCTATCAGCACAAATCTTTTTTTCTGTGGAGAGATAAGGCGAATTATAGGCACAATTGAAGAGCCGGAAACCAATATTGATTATAAGGTGACAAATAGTTATGGGAACACAGTAGAGACTGGTGTAATAACAATAACTGGAGAAGATTGGGATTATGGGCATACAGATGTTAGGGTAGGATTGAGGCTCTCCTTTTAATTGTCTTATATTTCCCTTAAAAACAGACCTCGTAATTTAGTTTTAGCCAAAGATGATAACCTGCTACATTACAACGGGGTGTAATGATTGTAAGTTAAGCATTGTGGACAAGTTTGGAGTGCGAAAGCTTGCTTCCGCTTTGGAATGTAAAAGCGGTAGTTTTTCTAAAAGTGGTGGCAAGCCACCTCGCACTCCATACAACTTTCAAATTCATGGAGGAAACCGAGGGCAGCAACAATACATCCAGCTACTACGCTATCAACTACCGTAATATCACCATCTATTCCTGTTGCTTCATCGAAATCGTCGGCTACAGCTACCACAAAGCAAACAGCCCATACACCAGCATCAGCACTAACTCCAACCGCCCCGAAACAAGCAGTCCAGACATCGGCACCAACTCCATCAACTACCACAACATCACCATCTGTTTCTCGCAAACAGGGACAAGCCCTGTCCCCACAACATGCTGCTTCATCAACAACTACCACTTCAGCACCTGTTCCTGCTCATTCGCCAGCTGTTCGACAACAACCCAAGCAAATAAAAACCATTACAGTTACAGTAGATAATGCCCCACTTTTTTCAGGACCAAGCACAAAGAATCCAGTAATTACCACCGTACCAGCCGGCGTAGAACTCATACTTATAGATGATTCAAAGAAATGGTACTATCAGGTGAAATTGCCAGACGGCAGCCTTGGCTGGGTATCGTATGTTAATTGTTCAGAGGTGAGAGGAGTAACCCCATGACAATACGAGAGTTGTTATTGCTATCTGTTTGTGTTATAGGTGAGGTTTTCATGGCTCTATAACATTTTGAGTGGGTAAAGTAAAAACATGAGAAATAGCACAATTTTCATTTTGAGTCCTTGTTAGCCATTAGTAAGTGCAACGGGAGGAGGCAGCACCTCTGGCAGAGAAAGAACTACAAAGGGTGTAAACACTTAGGGATAATAATTGCGAACAATAACGATAACAAGGTAACCGCAAATGAGAAGAGCCCGATAATGGTTTATCTCTTAAAATTTACACCCTTTGGCTCTTTCTCTGTATCTGTATTCTTGCTGTCTGAATAGTTACTGTTGCTTTCAACCTCTTGCGAATTGCTGCAGGATATTGAGCAGTTACCATAATCTGATAGATTTGTAAAGTAAAAAGTACAAAATGTTAGCCCAAAGTAGAAAGAGCGTTGCACAGCCTCTCCCTGACCCATTACGATTACCTTACTTTTTTTTGTTGACATATCCTGAAATCTCTGATAAAATATTTTCAGAATGACTCAAGGGGTGGGGAGTATCCCAAAAGATAAATCCTTGGCAGTCAATAAAAGAAATGGTAGTAGGTTAGCTATTTGGTAATTACCTTACATTTCATCTTCTTCTTACCGAATATCGATTACTAACAGATCAAAAAAAGGAGTAGAATTATGAAACTAACAGGATTGGTTGTAGGATTATTATTGGTGTTGTGTAATATTGTCCAAGGAAGTAGCACTTCTGGCGGAGGGAGCCCCTCTGGCGGAGGGAGCCCCTCTACCACAGGTACTATCAGAATGATTGAGATTGATGGAGTGATCAACCCTATTACTGAGAGGTTTGTGATAAATGGCATAAAACAGGCAGAGGATGAGCATGCAGAATGCCTTATACTCAGGATGGATACCCCTGGCGGATTAGCATCAGCTACGCATAATATTGTCAAAGCCATATTAAATGCTAAACTACCAATTGTAACCTTTGTTTCTCCAAAAGGGAGCCGTGCTGCTTCAGCCGGAGTATTTATTGCCTTGGCAAGCGATATAGCTGCTATGTCGCCCATGACCAATATCGGTGCTGCCCATCCGGTATCCATTGGTGGTGGAGGAATGGGTGGAGAAAAATCTGAAAAACCTGATAAAACCATGACTGACAAAATAACCAATGACATGGTTGCAAGCGTACGGGGCATAGCAGAAAAAAAAGTGAGAAATGCAAAATGGGCTGAAAGTGCAGTAAGAGAAAGCTCGTCCATTACAGCTGAAGAGGCATTGCAATTAAAGGTTATTGATTTTATTGCTGAGGATATGAACGATTTGCTTGCAAAATTGGATGGAAGAATAATAGAAAAGGATACGAAAAAATTTACCATTCATACAAAGGGAATAACACCCAACGCAACAAGCATGAACTTCAGGGAAAAATTTCTACACGCCATTGCTGACCCTAATATTGCTTATATTCTGTTAATGCTTGGCATATATGGCTTAATCTATGAGTTTTCAGCACCGGGTATAGGGCTTGGGGCTGTTGGTGGTGGAATATGTCTGATATTAGCCTTCTTTGGTTTGCAGAATCTGCCTATCAGCATGGCTGGTTTACTCTTAATCATCCTTGGTATTATCCTGCTCGTATTAGAGGTCATTGCCTCAACCCATGGGATTGCAGCCATAGGCGGGTTAATCGCATTGACCATAGGATCTTTTATGCTTATTGATTCATCTGCCCCATTTATGACTATTTCATGGACACTGATAGTATCCATAGCATCTTTTACCGGCTTATTTATCCTGTTTGGCGTAGGAGCAGTGATTGCAACCTACCGCCACC
>JBDRAP010000171.1:0-9009 GCA_043823615.1 bacterium | reverse complement strand
ATTGCGAGTATTACAATACCGGAGAAAACAATGAATCTTACCCAAGCCTTAATGAATATTGCCTTAGATGGAAGCAGCTGGATTCTCTGGCTGCTTATTGCTTTAAGCGTTTTATCCATAGCCGTGATTATTGAGAGGGGTGTTGTCTATTATCAATTGGGTCAGAAGACAAAAAGGCTCATGGATAAGATGAATGGGGAAGAGTTAGTTGACTTATCAGAGGTATCCAAGGTATTATCTGCTCAGCCATCCCCAATTACTCATATCATGGAGGCTGGCATTTCGGCATCCCATCTTGGACATGATGCAATGCGAGAGGCAATGGAGCAGGAAGAGGCAATTGTCAGGATGAAGTTGGAAAAGAGGCTGGTATTTCTGGGGACACTTGGGGCAAATGCACCGTTTATAGGGCTTTTTGGTACGGTTCTCGGGATTATCCGCTCATTTAAGGATATGGCTGTCTCGGGACAAGGCGGGGAATCAGTGATAACAGGTATTGCAGAGGCTCTTGTTGCAACAGCCATGGGACTCTTTGTAGCCATTCCAGCTGCAATATTCTACAATGTCTTTAAGAAAAAGGTGCAGGCTATGATGGTTTATGCTGATGCCTTATCTCACATGGTATTGAAGATATATCATCAGGAGAGGGGCAGGAAATGAAGCATCATGACGAAGACCTGCTTACAGAGATAAATATCACGCCCTTTGTAGACATCATCTTAGTTATTCTGATAATCTTTCTCCTTGTGGCACAGGTTATTGGACCTCAGGTGTTTGGGATAAAGCTCCCAAAGGCTGTTCATGGGCAGACATCAGCTCATAGACCAATAACCGTATCCTTGGATGTCAAGGGTAGAATTGCCTACAATGGATATTACATAAATGAAAAGGATCTTGTTCAGTCCATTAAGATGCAAGTCAAGGATAATTCAGGGATTCAGGTGATCATTTCAGCTGATGAAAAGGTCTTTCATGGGAGGGTGGTTCATCTTCTTGACCTCTTAAAGGGTCTTGGAGTGAGTCAATTGGCAGTACATGTTCAACCACAGTGATAGTGGTTGTATGACAGTTGCTGTAGGGGCAGGCCCCCGTGCCTGCCCTCTGTCGTGCCTGCCTCTGCCTTACCCACAAATCACCCAAAAATGCAAAGGTACAGAGATGCGGATGAAGAAAAAAGAACAAGGGATTATGAATATTTCTTTACTTGCTTCGCTTTTGATGCATGGATTACTTTTCTGCACACTTTCTCATGGTAAACATGTCCAAACCTCGAAACCAATCACCATAGAGTTGAATTATAGCAAGGAAGAGATACGGACAGTAAAACCGCAGATAAACCCATCATTAGTACCCCCAGTGGTTGCAGAAAGAAAACCAATAGATGGCA
The DNA here is from genome assembly GCA_043823615.1 of bacterium. GTDB lineage: Bacteria > UBA9089 > CG2-30-40-21 > CG2-30-40-21 > CG2-30-40-21 > CG2-30-40-21. The sequence goes on along the minus strand of JBDRAP010000171.1, from coordinate 7,622 downwards.
GCCCATTACCATTGGTAGTACCCTTAGTGGCTCAGGAAAGCAACACACCAGAGGCTAACCCCATAGTAGTACCAAGTGTTGAGCTCTCTCACATTGTTGCCCCTTTAGCTGTCATAGAAAGACCTGTCATGGGAGAGGTGGGTGGCAAGGGGATAACGGAACAAGGATCAGAGGAAATAGTTGCTGATGTTTCGGATTTAGATGATCCTATCAGGGTAATTAAGTGTGTAAAGATAGAATACCCTGCATTAGCCTGCAAGGGTATTAATGGACTGATTTTGCTGAAGATCCTTGTTGATGGAGAGGGCAAGCCAGATAGGATAGAGGTTATACGGGATGATTTGAGGCAATTTCCTTCATTTGCTGAAAATGCAATAAAGGCTGTTCGTAAGTGGCAGTTTTCAAAGCCAATGATAAATGACTCTCCTGTTTGTGTCTGGTATATCCTGCCTGTAAGGTTTAGGGTGGAGTAGGTAAGGAGTGACCAATTTATTGGATAATCCTGTCACAGAAAAATTGCTACTATATCCAACCCTTGAGGATACAGGACAGGGATAAAAATTATTGACAACGAATTGATTTTAAGGTATAATGTGAAAGAGGGGTAATGGGAGTTTCGCTTACAAAAATTGATATAAGTGAACTATTACCAACTAAAGGAGAAAATTATGCAGGCAGTTTTAACACCAGCACTTAGGTTTGAGATTAAAGAATTGATAGATGAGCGGATACGAGAAAAACATGTGAGACAGGAGGATTTTACCGAACTTAAAGATATTGTTAAAGAAATAGCTAAGGAGCAGAGAGAAATAGCCAACACACAGAAAAGAACAGAGTTGATAGTAAAGGAATTGGTTAATGTCCAGAAAGAAACCCAGAAAGAAATTAAAGAATTGGCTATGACTATAAAGGATACCAGAGAAGAGTTGAGGGAGACCAAAGAGGAACTGAAGGGTACCAAAGAAGAAATGAAGGGTACCAAAGAAGAAATGAAGGGTACGATGGAGGAGCTAAAAGATAAGTTGAAAGGTACCAACGACAAGTTTAGCATTGAGTTAAATTATACCAGAAGGGATCTGGGAGGCATTACCTCAACACTTGGTTTTATGTTAGAAAATGAGGCTTACCGTATATTGCCCAAAATGCTCAAAGATAGATACGGAATAGAGATAAAGGAGAGGTTCTTACGCAGGAGTATAAAGAGTTTTGGTATAAAAGAAGAGGGTGAGGTTAATATCTTTAGCCATGGTGTGCAGCAGGATACAGGAACAAAGGTAGTAATCATTGGAGAAGCAAAGTCTCAATTAGGAAAAGATGATATAGATGCTCTTTTAAGTACGGTAGCCAGATTGCAAACAATCGATAAAGATCAAAGCAGGTTTCTTCTTATGGTCACTCATTATACAAAAGAAACGGTAGTTGAATATGCCAAGGAGAAAGGTGTAGAGATAATTCAGAGTTTTGAGTGGTAAGAGAGGATACGAGAAAAAATAAGAAGGAACAAATGGAGATAGCAGATCGAGAATATGTGGAAGTTCTATTAACATTCACAAGCAAGGTAGAATCCAATACTTTAATATTATCCATCTTCTTTATTCTCTCTATCTTCGTATCCCCTTCGTACATTATCTGAATAGTTACCAAGCATTCAAGCTAACAAACATGGCGGAGAGGGTGGGATTCGAACCCACGTGAAGGTGTTTAAGCCCTCAAATCGATTTCGAGTCGACCCCGTTACGACCACTTCGGTACCTCTCCGAATAAGTAAATAGTTATGGCAATAGTTCAGTCAGGAGTCAGAATTCTGAATGGAGCGTGTTTCTTCTCCATGTCTCTGTGCCTTTGTGATGAATTTATTCTCTCTTCGTTCTCTGAAAAAGCGTTGGATCAATTCCCTTGCCTCTTGCTCCAATACCCCGCGGATAACCTCGATTTGGTGATTTAATCGGGGATTTTGTACCAGATTTACTATTGATCCACATGCCCCAGCCTTTGGATCATCTGCACCATAAACTAACCGCTTAATCCTTGCCCAGACCATTGCACCTGCACACATTCCACATGGTTCAATGGTTACGAACATGACTGTCTCAGTCAATCGATGATTGCCAATAATAGCAGCAGCCCTTTGTATGGCAAGTATCTCAGCATGGGCTGTTGGATCCTTGCGAGTCTCCACCTCATTATGTGCCCTGGCAATAATCTCTGATTGAAGGGTAATTATTGCTCCCACAGGTACCTCGTTGCATTGATATGCTGCCTTTGCCTCGAGAATTGCTTCCTCCATGAAGTATTCAAACCCTTTCATCTTTCAATCCTTGGAAAAATTATGTCTGAATTGGTGCGCCCGAGAGGATTCGAACCTCTAACCTACTGATTCGTAGTCAGGTACTCTATCCAATTGAGCTACGGGCGCATGATGCTATAGGATAACAAATTTTTTCCTGTATGTCAAGCAAAATTGTAACTATCCAGTCAATTCTTTGTGGTGTCTGGATAATAAGCGACCACAAGGGTCGCAGCTACAAGGATCCAATATGCAACAGTCAATCACAATGTAGCTGCAGGATGACAAGGGTGTCCTTGCTCTAACCATATGTTTTTGTAACAAATTACACTAATTGTAAGTTGAAATCTTATCCTGTGAAATGGTATCTCGTTGATTTTGTCGTAATTATCCATAATTGTGCAGCTTGAAAATTTTCATTGACATAATAGAAAAATTATTATATAATAAGACATTTATTTAATTTGTAGAGAATAGTTCTGACCATTCTCACAATAAATATTATCTAAATATGAGGTGCAAACATGGAGACAGTAACACGGCTTTTGGAAGAGTATAAGTTTCAGATTAGGGAAAACCCATATTACGGGATTGGTGGGCAAAATTGCTTTCCCTTTCATGCCTTTGAGGGCACTATTCCTCATATGCCTAAACTTGCCCTTGAGGTGTATGATACACCGGATGAGGAATGGCCAGAGGCTGTAGCCAAAGTCTATCGGGATGTGTGGGAAAATCCGGTTGATTGGGCAAAAACTATTGAAACCAAATATAAGCCTGATATGATTTGTTTGCAGCTTGCCAGCACAAACCCGATGGGCGATGATACCTCTCCTGAAAGGGCAGCCGATGTAGCCAGAAGCGTTGCTGAGGCAATAACTCTACCCTTGATTGTTTATGGATGCGGAAATGCAGAAAAGGATGGCAAGGTGTTAAAAAAGGTAGCAGAGGCATTGTCCTTCAAGAAATCACTTATTGGTCCTGTTGTAGAGGGAAATTACAATACAGTTGGAGCTGCTCTTTTGGCTTATGGCCACTATATTATTGCCCAGACACCAACAGATGTCAACCTTTGTAAACAGCTCAATATCCTTTTATCTAATCTTGGGGTGTCTTTAGATAAGATAATTATTGATCCTACACCTTCTGCCCTTGGCTATGGGTTAGAATACACCTATTCTATCATGGAAAAGATCCGCTGTGCTGCTTTTCAGACTAGTGATGATAAGCTGAATCTACCGATTATCGGTAATATTGCCGGTGAGGTCTGGAAGATAAAAGAGGTAAAAATAGACGATGATAGCATGGGGGATACAGAAAAAAGGGGTATCTTCTTTGAGGCAATGACTGCTATCTCATATATCCTTGCAGGCTCAGATATTGTTGTTCTTCGTCATCCACAGACATTAGTCATGCTTAGAAAATGGCTGGCAGATATGGCTGGCGTAAAAACAGAGGTCAGGAGTCAGGAGATCCTGTCCGACCAGTCTGACAGGTCTGACAGGTCTGACAGGTCTGAGATCATAATCCAGTCTGCCTTTTCTGTATTCCGTGAACTCGGTGAAGGACTGACAGGGGATGCGTATGTCAATGCAATAACTATGGAATTAAAACAACATGGGCTTGAACCTGAAAAGAATATCCCCATGGTAATAACCTATAAGGGTGTGGAGGTTGGCAGCATTAAGGATAATATTAGGGTTGGAGATACCCTTGTTGTTATTGGCTGCAAGGACAAAAATGTCCTGCATAGATACCTTGTATCACAAGGGCTGTTATATGGAATAGGCTTGACATTTGAAGAAACATTGAATATTGTTTATGCAGAAAAGGTGAGGTGAATGATAATGGGAATGGTACATGTAACGGCTGAAGTAGTTAATCCGGGAAATTTAGAGAGACGATGGGAAGGATTATTTCTTGTAGATACTGGTGCCATTGACTGTATGGCTCCTGGAAGATATTTACGAGAGATTGGGATTGAGCCAAGTGGGAAACGCACTTATGAATTGGCTGATGGGACAGAGCTATCTCTAAATATCGGCGTTGCTCGAATAGAGTTTATGGGTGAGGTAGTTGGTGTAACCATAATCTTTGGTAAGGATGATGTAGAACCCATACTGGGTGTTACGGCACTTGAGTCTGTTGGTATTGAGGTTGACCCTCAGAACCAACGATTGAAACGACTTCCGGCTGTTAGATTAAAAAATATCGACCCGTGCAATTAAGATTTATCCGCAGATTTCACAGATTATCAGAAAAATGGGGAAGAAAAATCTGTTAGCATAGAGACGCAAAATTTTGCGTCTCTACAAGTTTTCTGTCATTAGTTGTTGAATTTGTTTGCAATTTCTTTTAATCTGCGATAATCTGCGTAATCTGCGGATATATTCTCTGTTTCTAATTGCACAGGTCGAAAAATATTGGAGGAAGAAAAAATATGAAAAGCTTTACAGAACGATTGGAAAAACATAAAACCTGTCCATTCTATGGAGAAGGTGCCTGTTGTCGGGCGTGCTACATGGGTCCTTGCAGGATTACTGATAAGGCCAAAGAGGGTGTCTGTGGTGCCACAGATTCTACAATCTCTGCCAGGAATCTCGGGCGAATGGCTGCTGCCGGGGCATCATCCCTGTCTACGGCTGCCCTTTCCATACTAAGCAATCAGCAAAAAGGGGATTGGTTTTCTTCGCAAAAGGAAAAAGGACTGGACTTAAGTAAGGTTTTACCAGCAGAAAGGGTTGCCTTGCTCAATCGCTTGCAGCTTGTCCCACGAAATGTTCATCGAGAAATAGTAGAATTACTCCATAGGGTTAGCATAGGGGTTGACCAGGAGTGTGAACATATTCTTTTTCAAGTTATTCGTACAAGCCTTGGCGGCGTGCTCTCTTCTGCACTTCTGCCGGATAATGAAGGATTGGCAACAGCAGATGTTGATACAACTGTGCTTTCAGGGGAAAAACCAAATATTATCTTGTTTGGTAATGTACAATTAGTCTCTGATGAGGTAAATATTGTTCGTGTAGATTCTTTGCTCAGTCTGGAAGCATTACTTGCCTCTGGATTGGTTGATGTGGTATTTTGCGATAAAATACCGGCATCTGTTGAATATATTGCCGCATGTTATCATACGACCTGCGTTTCTTCTTCTTCAGGGGTTGTGGATAAGGCAATTAAGAATCAGTCCAAACGCACACAAATAATAAATTTTAAAGGGTCAATAAAGCAGCCAAAACTATCCTCACGAATACTTAAAAATGCCATTATGAATTCAAACATCCGTGGAATTGTCTGGCTTGGTGGGTGTATAGACCCTCGCATGGAGAATAGCAGGGAGAAAATAGTTAAGGAATTGGTTGCCAATGATGTGCTGGTAATAGTTACCGGCTGCTCTGTCAACCAACTCATAGATACTAATCTGCTTCATCAGCCGGTTGCCCCCACTGGTGAATTCTTAAGGGAATTTTGTGAAAAAACAAATATTCCGCCGGTTGTATATCTTGGAAGCTGCTTGAAAGAGGGGGCAGTAATCAGGCTGCTGAATGAGATAGCTGTGGCAGCAGTTATTGGGGATTTATCATCCCTGCCTGTAGGCTTGGTTCTTCCCTCATGGCGAAGCGAACGAAATATCTCTCTTGTGCTGGGTGCAATTGCCTCTGGGATCTCGGCTCAGGTCAACTCACACCTTCCCATTAATTCAAGTGTGCGTGGATTTTTAGAGAATAAATGTAATGAGATTATTCTTGGACATCTCTTAAAAGATGATGCATCTATTCTGGAATATATTAACCGCAAACGGGAACGGTTATCACTTTCTTTATCCCTGAATAGTTATGTGCCCGAGACAGTTGTTCAAGAGGATTATATGGATACAGTGGCTGCGGCTGCATTTTCTGTATACAAGGAATTGGGACACGGGCTATCTGTTGATATTTACAAAGACGCATTGATTGTGGAATTAAAGCAGATTGGGCTGCAAACCTCTGCCGTAAATGTACCTATTACATATCTTGGGTCAATAATCTCTGAGCAGGAAGAATTGCTGGTAGCAGATGATATAATCGTTTGCATAGGGAATGATAATACTGCAAAGAAACGGCTAAAAACAGCTCTGGCAGGTGCAAAGAAGGAGAAAGGGATTTGGATTGTCTTTGATAAGGAGATGCTTAGAATAGGGTGTGTTGATTTGGCAAAAAGATCTGCTTGAAATTGATTGCAAAGACCAGAATCACCAATACTTCCTTTGTTGGATTGAAAAACATGAAAGAACATAAGACAGAATCACAATTTGTAATTTGCATTCAAAACAAAGGCTGTGAAGACTTGGAGCTGAGCAAGGTTTATCAAGTTATCACAGATGAGTTTGTTGCTCAAGATAGCTATATCAGAATGATTGATGAATCTGGAGAAGATTATCTATATCCAGCAAACTATTTTGTTCCAATAGCACTGCCACAAATGGCAAAGGATGCATTGTTGGCTGTATCTGTTGCTGCCTAACACATATTAAAGGCAATTTGTCGGCGAGACAGGGAAAGATTAAGATTAATTCACAGATTTCACAGATTATCAGAAAAAATCTAAAAGGCACTGTAGTGTCGTGTCAACTTTCAATTGTTGGATAGTTTAATATGTGTAGGGACTACCGTGCCAGGGGTGTCCCTACGAATAGTTATGCGTCAAATTAAAGTTGACGAGACAGTAGTAGTATGCGCAGGCTGGAGAGGTTCATGACATTTACAGGAGGTGCTTAAAAATGGGTGAGGTAAGGTGTGAGGTAAGATTAGAAAACTATGTGGATCGTTATCTGTTTGAGGAGGGAAAGCTGCCGGAAGAAAATATAAGAAGGCATACTACCGTTGCTTTAGTGGATACAGGGGCTACCCTGCTTCTCTTGCCACAGGATATTGTAGAGAAACTTGGACTCAAAAGACTAAAGAAGGCAATTGTTACTTATGCAGATGAAAGAAAAGAGGAAAGGGATGTGGCTGGTGTTGTAACCCTTACCATTGGTGACAGGGCTGCCAATTTGGATTGTGTGGTTGGTCCACCCCTGTGTGAGCCGCTTATTGGACAGATAGCCTTAGAAGAGATGGACCTTGTAGTTGATTGCAGAGACCAGATGCTAAAACCCAGACCAGAATCACCAATACTTCCTTTGTTGAAATGTAAGTGAAAGTTGTGGAGAGTAAGAATTTTTTCGACCTGTGCGGTTGTGGTATTAAGCTACAGGAATACAGCGATAAAATGCAAATTAGCTATCGATTTTCTTAAATGTCCTGTAGGGACAACATATCGGTAGAAATAAATATTATCCAAATATAAATGCCGTAGGCAT
>JBDRAP010000170.1:0-10211 GCA_043823615.1 bacterium | reverse complement strand
AACCTCAACTTAATTCAACACAGAATTGTGTGTCGGCTGCTGTTGTAATCGTGCAACATCCCTACTCGTGCACCGCTCCACACGAATTCTTAGTATGTTAGGCTTTTAATAGGTAACTGTCCCCTATTTCACCCTATTTCAAATAATAGTTAAATAGATAAATAGTTAAAAGACCCGAACAGCACGCACATAGAAGGGGGCGAACTTACTGTAGAGGTACTGACCGCCATTGAAGAAGAACTGGAACCACGCGAAGTTGCTATTGTACTCGGTAGAACTCCAATAGAAGTTATTATCAAAACCGCCAACAACATCTTTTTGTTGATACAATAAATTTAATTCGTGTTTTGAAGGTAAATACCAGTCGTCATAGCCCCCACCTCGACAATCGGCACAGATCTGTGCGGCATACTTTCCTGGACATTGATTAGCAATTACACGCTCAGTATTATATTTCCCGGCATAAACAACACCATCTCGATCAGCGTTAGTGGTTGTATTTTTGCCATTATACCACTGTATTCCTGTGCTTTGATCGGCTGTGGCAGCTATTAAACCATGATATCCGCTATCACCTACCCAAAACACTATTCCACCACCGTAAGACTCGCCTATGTTCAGTTTTTTGGATCCAAAAAGTCTGTTTAATAATCCCATTGCCTCCTCCTTTTTAATCTTTCTCTGTCTAACAAGTGATTATACAGTTTCTGCACTTTATCACAATTTAATCAAAATATCAAGTAAAAGTTTGACAAAAATCGAAAAAATTTATATAATACTAACTGGTTAAGCATGCTTTTTGACATGATATACAGAAAGGAGATAATTCTGCTTGATTAATATTCCGACGGATATTTTATCCAAATATAGTTTGATATTATCTGAAAAGTCGAGGAAAATAGTCGTTGTTCCTTACTTTTCGCCAAACATTATTCTTAATGCTTCTTGAGCCTCTGACAGAATGTTTTTTGAAATCCATAGCGATGTTTGGGAAAGTTTCTCAAGAGATTCTTTTGCTTCAGTATAATTTAAATGACCAACTGCCGCAGACCATAACACTATACCTATTGAACCATGCACTTTAATGCCTAAAGAATTAGCAAAAATTCTTACTTCTGTGTCATCAGTTAGAAACCATTCAGGGTTAAATCGTTTTGCAAGAATAATTGCCTCTGCTTCACCAAAATCCAGGAGTCCTGAAAGGAATAAAGACTCTGCCTGTATGGTTTCATCTGACAATAAGTGGCTAACAATTATCCATTCCTCACACGGCTCTTTGCTTGATACATCCTCAAGCTGAGGATAGGATGTGTCAGGTGATATATATTCATACTCTCCTTGACACTAACTCCATCTACTTCAGTAGCTTCAGTATCTTACGACTGAGTGCTATCTGACGCCTGCCCATTATCTTTCGCCTGAGCGGCATCTTCCGTCTGAGTGCTCTCTTCCTCTCTCTTGCAAGCCTAACAACTGATATATAGTTTCTGTATAATTTACATTTGGGTAGGGGACTGGATTGTTGCCAAATTTCAACCTTTTTGTTCTATTTCATTCAGCACATCTTTTATTTGTTGTGTAAGGTTTTCTATGGCAATTGGTTTTGGGATGTGGCGACAGGCACCTACCTGAGTTGCTCTTTCTACATCACGAATGTCGCACCTGACGCTAAACATAACGACCGGGATTTGTTCGGTCTTTTTTTCTGCCTTTAATCGTTGACAAACCTCAAACCCATCCATGCATGGCATAAGAACATCAAGCAGGATAATATCCGGGGTTAACCCGAACTCAAGTTTTTCAAACATCTCATACCCGCTCAGGGCAGTATGTACCTCAAATCCCTCTAATTGAAGAGCAACCGATAGCACCTTTAATATTCCTGGATCATCATCAATACATAATATCTTTTTCATAATTTCACCTCTTTTTGTTGCGATAAGTTATATCAAAATAAATGGTAACTATTCAGCTATCTAAATGTGTAAGATAAGGAGAAATGGAGAAAGGGGAGAATAGGGGGAAAATACAGAATTAAGAATATTCTGACTCCTGAATTCTGACTCCTGTATTCTATTTAGCATTCCCCATTGCAGCCAAAGCCGCAGTTGCAGTCGGATCCCCTGGAGACAATTCTAACACCTTACTATATACCTGTCGTGCCTTATCTAATTTTCCTATCTTTTGGTAAGACATACCAAGACCATAATATGCTGATACATTATTTGGCTTAATCCTAAGAGACTTGTTGAATTCAATTATTGCCTTTCGATAGTCCTGCATGGTTCCATATACTGCCCCGAGGTTATATCTTGCATCCCCATCAGACGGATTAATATTTACCATCTCACGAAAATCAGATAATGCTTCCGGCATTTTCCCAAGACCTATGTATGTATTCCCACGATTGCTGTAAGCCATGGAATACATCTTTATGGTTTCCAATCCCCTGCGATCATTAATTTTCTCCTTAATCCCCCGGAGACACCTGAACTTTCCCCCCTGGATTTGTGATGCGATTATTTCCTGTGAGGCATCTTTGGGTAAAACCAGATTCAGGATACCTATTGGAGTTAAGGTAAATCGACTGGAAATAGACTCTACGAAATAAGAATATACTGGATTAATTGTAAGATTTTGTTGTACAAGATTAACCAATCTTGTACGACTGACATCATCCAATCCATCCTGAACAGAAGAGGTAACTACGGGTGCAGTCTTAGAAGGAAGAACTATGTATGGATGATTCCGTTTATTTTCATCTAAGTGCCATTTATTTTGTAGCAGGATAAGATTGAACGGGGCTACATCAGTTCTGCGATTTTCAATCCTCTGATGATACCATAATGGGAATAAATCATCATCACCCTTAGTAATAACTATGGCATTTTTCTTTAATGTGTCCAACATATTTAATCCCATGTCATAAGCTAAATAATATTTATTTCTGTTGTTATGAGAATAATGGAGTAAAAGTGGAAGAATAAGCAATATCAAGAATATTCCAGGAACAACAAACTTAGGGATAATGAAGCAAAATTTAGGAAATGGATGCTTTTTCTTCTTTTGCTGTTCCTCCAAAAGGCTATACCCTCGTCTCATGATATTAATTAATCCAATGACACCATATCCAATCCATATGGATATAATCATATATGAGGGGATGTAGTAATCCTCAATATTTGGAATAGTATAACGAATAGAATGACAGATGTCAGCAATAATGATAATTGACAGGAAGATGAAAAAGTGTCGGCTGGTCATAAAGATAATCACAGCTCCAAAAATACCAATCAAAAGAAAGATGGTGGTAAACTGTTTTGGAAAAAATTGCAGATGACTTATGAAATTAGTAAGAAGTGTTTCTGCAGAGAAAAATCCCTTGTATGCTGCAGCACTAATGTGGGCAATAAATCGCTCAAGGGTTTGTGGATCGCCCCAATTTGCTGCAGGATGGGCAGCTGCCCGTAAGGGTAAATACAGATACAAAACAAGTGGAATAAAGAAAATAGCTGCTGCCTTTAACAGGGTATTCCTCTTTATTTTCTTAATATCACCCCAATTAGCTACCAGCAGAAAGTAGATTGCAGCCGGTACAATGAATATGGTCTGAAGATGATGTGTAAAACTCAGTCCCAGAACAAGAACAAAGGCATATAGTGTCAAATTGGTATGATTATGGTTATATCCATACTTGGGATCGCGGATTATCTCCTGCCATTTCAGTAAGAGGAAGATTAAGACAGCCATAAAAAAGGCATTGAGGGTATATTTTTCGGCAATAACTGCTTGTTCCCAGAATGTGCTTGTCAACGCTAATATCAATCCAGCAATAATTGCCGGGATTATTTGCAATGTTGTCTTAACAACGATAAGGTATATTACCAATACTGCCAATGCAGCAAATACAGCAGACATAATATTTAATCTATAAGCAATATTTCCCATAGATATAAAGGAAAATAGCTTGCCAATCAGACAATATAATGGGTAGCCCGGGGGATGAGGGATACCAAGGGAATAGACCGAGGTTATCATATCGCCACTGTCATGAAAACCTACGGTTGGAGTCAGGGTATGGAGATATAACCCAAGGGTACATAAAAATAAAAGCAATCCAATATATAATTGTTGCGTATTTAATGGAGAAAAGATTGGTCTGGTACTCAAGACAAATATAGATGTTTGTGGTCCAGGTGTTTTACCTTGGCTTAATCGCAGCTCAGACAGCTTGTTTCGTACATATTGCTCGTTTTGTCCAAGTCGTCTTGACATGCTTGAGACAGACATCTTTTGGTAGTTTTCCCGGATGAATTGTATTTCTCTTTTTACCTGTTCAGTTTTATTTTTATTTAACACTTGTTCACCCTTCATGAAGTAATACTCCTCACATCTTCCACAGTCTTTTTTACAGCCTCAATTGATCGATCAAAAGCCACTCTTTCTATATCTGTAAGATTGATTTCAATTATTTTTTCTATTCCGTTTGCTCCAAGGATTACAGGCACACCAACAAAGTATCCATTAACCCCATACTCAGATTCAAGCAGGCTGCAACATGGCAAAATCTTTTTCTTATCAAAGACTATTGCCTCAATCATCTCTATGGCACTCCATGCCGGAGAAACAAAGGCAGAACCTGTACCCATCAAGCCTACTACCTCTGCCCCGGCATTGCGAACCCTTTCCTCAATCCTGTCAAGTACATCCGTTGATAAAAACTCTTCTACCGGAATGCCCGCTATCTGACAGCAGCTTCTGACAGGTACCATGGTATCCCCATGACCACCAAGGACCATGGCATTAACGCTTTCCACAGATACCCCTGCTGCCTCAGATATAAAATACCTGTATCTTGCTGAATCAAGCACCCCTGCCATACCAATAAGCCTGTTTTTGGGGATATTCAATCTCTGGAATAATCGAAACACAATGGCATCCAATGGATTAGCTATAGATATAACAATTGCTTCAGGACAGTAATTAAGGATATTGTCAGCAACTATATCTGTAATCTGTAGGTTTATTGCCAATAACTCTTCTCTGGTAGGTATACTGCCGTCAGCACGAACCGTTCGTGGCACACCGGCAGTATTTATTACAATCTGTGCATCTCTTATAACCTCATATGATTTACTGCCATCAATGGTTATATCTGTATTAATTACAGGAATTCCTTCAGCAATATCAAGGCACTTGCCCTTTGCTACATCAGGAGGCTTTACATCAACTAATCCAATGGAACGGGACAACCTGCGGCTTACTATCTCTTGAACAATCACACCACCAATATTTCCACCGCCAATAATGCCTATTTTAGTTATCATGCTTTTTCTTCCTTTGTTCCCGTGGCAGTAGCGATTCGCGAACCGCTACTGGTTCATTTCAGTGGATTGTCCCAACTGGCGGGGGAGTAGAGGGTAGATTGAGTACAACTCCATAACACCTACTATTTGGGCAGACACATAGGTCTGCCCCTACTGCCACACCTCAAGAGATTACACACCCCGTCTGCTTCGCAGCCCCACCCCTCTCAAGAGATTACACACCCCGTCTGCTTCGCAGCCACCCCTCTCAAGAGATTACACACCCCGTCTGCTTCGCAGCCACCCCTCTCAAGAGATTACACACCCCGTCTGCTTCGCAGCCACCCCTCTCAAGAGGGGATTATCAAAGTCCCCTCTTGAGAGGGGGTAGGGGGTGTGTTATCCCTCATCCACAAATTCAAATGTCATGAACCACTACCATCCTACAAAAACTTTCTGGTAATAATAACCAATGGAGACATGGTCATTATCTTTCTGGCTACATTCGGATACTGGGCAATAAACTTTAACTCATCTACAGTCAATGGCTTTTGGGTATGAACATTGGCATATCGGACAAGTTCCAATATCTTGTGTGCCTCATTTTCATCCTTAAATTCTATCTCCATCTTCTCATATACATTTCTGAATCCCTTAATCCCGCTGTATTCACCTGCTGTAATCTGCCTGCCTGTTTCAATTGTTTCAGGCTCTCCACGACCAAGTTCTTCAAAATCATATAATTCATAGTTTCGTCTATCCTTTAGTGCCCCATCTGCATGGATGCCGGACTCATGGGCAAAGGCATTTGCCCCTACTCCCACCTGATTGATAGGAATAGGCACCCCAAAGGCGTATGAGGCATATTTGGATAATTTCCACGCACAAGATAGCTTCACCTGCTCATCAAGAATGTATTTATTCTCAAACCCGCTTGAGTGTTTTAGGGCAAGGATTGTACCAACTAAGTCTGCGTTGCCTGCCCTCTCTCCCATCCCATTTATAGTCACATTTATATAGGCATCAACTCCGGCATCAATAGCCCCTTTTGCACCGGCCACAGAACATGCCACCGCCATACCCAGATCATTATGGTAATGCATCTCTATGGGAATCTGTACCTCTTTGGCTAATTGGTATATCCTTTCATAGGAGGTAAATGGATCCTCATAACCCAAGGTATCACAATATCTTATCCTGTCTGCGCCGTTTTCTTTGGCAGCCTGAGCAAATTCTATCAAGAATTCCATATCTGTTCTTGAGGCATCCTCAGCATTAACGCCAATGGTTTTCATGCCACTATCTTTTGCCTTTTTTAATGCACCAACCATCTTATCAATAAGATTGGGTTTACTTGGATCATCCTTAGGGCTTCTTACCATGCGATCGCCAAATTTACCCTTAGTCATCTGAACGGATGTAGACATGGAAATATTCAGATGTCTTACATTTGTCTGCTGCAATGTATAATCAATATCCTCTTTTACTGCCCGACACCAGCCACTTAAGATCATAGGGCTAATAACCCCCATCTCTGCCAGCTCAACATTTGCATTCAGGTAATTTTCCTCGTGATGAGTCATTGGAAACCCAAACTCACTCTGATAGATCCCCATTTCATTAAAATAGAGATTCAGCATGGTCTTTTGCAGTTTTGCCAATCCTAATCTGGATGTCTGCACCCCATCACGATTGGTCACATCAAGCAGATATATCTTGTTCTGCTTTTGTTCATCACTTGAAACATTTTTTTTTGACATTTTCTTGTCTCCTTTTTATTAAATTTATAAATAGAATACCATACATTGTACTGTTATGTCAATATATTTTTTGACATATATAGTAATGCCTCAGTTACGGGTGTAAATATGTGTAAGAAAGGAGAAGTGGAGAAAATGGGGAATGGGGGGGAAGAATACTTAAATTCCGTAGCTTTCTCCATTTCTCCAGCTTCTCCTTTTCTCCTTCTTTACACAATATTCTCTCTTTTTCCAACTGATAACTGAGGCATTACACACGAAGAATAATTACAACCTATGCTGTCATTCATGCCGCATCATCTTCTCCAAACTCTTCTCATACGGTGGCTCAGCAATTCCTGCTTCTGTAATTATTCCCTTAATCAACCCATGCGGGGTAACATCAAAGGCAGGGTTATATACCTTAATGCCGCAAGGGGCAGTTTGTTTGCCAAATCCGCATGTTATTTCTTCCTCAGCCCTTTGCTCAATAGGGATCATGGAGCCATTAGAAAGGGTCATATCTATGGTTGAGGTTGGAGCAGCTACGAAAAATGGGATATTATGCTTTTCTGCCAGAACAGCAACGCTATATGTCCCAATCTTATTGGCAGCATCCCCATTGCTTGTGATGCGGTCTGCACCAACTATTACCAAGTTTATTCGTCCCTCCCGCATGACTACACCAGCCATATTGTCACAGATAAGGGTAACATCTACGCCCGCTTCTTTAAGTTCCCATGCTGTTAATCTGGCACCCTGAAGCAATGGTCTGGTTTCATCGGCATATACTCGCAGCTTTTTTCCCTGTTCAATCGCGGTATATATTACTCCAAGGGCGGTTCCTATCCCACCGGTGGCAAGTGTACCAGCATTGCAATGGGTTAATATCCCATCCCCATCCTTGATAAGGGATGCCCCAAACTCACCGATTTTTCTGCATTTTTCCCTATCATCCTCATGAATAAGGCAGGCTTCTTTGATAAGTATCTGTCGAAGCTGTTCCACACTCATTCCTTGATATTGATTGATACACCTTTTCATCCTTTCCAATGCCCAAAACAGGTTTACTGCGGTTGGTCTGGTACTGGCAAGAAGTTCAATGGCTTCATCTAAGTTGCCCATCCCAAGGGTTACCCCATAAGCAGCAGCAACCCCAATAGCCGGAGCACCCCGTACACTCAGCCTTTTAATGGCATCAGCCACATCCTGAGGTGTCTTGCAATCAAGATATACAAGTTCCTCTGGTAATCTGGTCTGGTCAAGTAATCGCAAAAAGTCTCCTGTCCAGATAATGTGTTCTGGTATCATATTCCCTCCTCTATTTTTTGAGCAATATTTTGTGCCAATTCGGTTATCTGATTATAATCCTCACCCTCAATCATAACTCGACACCTCATTTCTGTCCCAGAGTATCTGACCACAACCCTGCCTGAATCCTTAAGAATATCTGCTGCATCATGTATGGCTTTTTGTATCTCTGGCATATCTTCAAGGGGTGGTTTTCCTTTTACAGGTACATTTAATAATACCTGAGGGAATTTTTTCATAACCTTTCCAAGATTTGAGGCAGGCTGTTTTGTTTCCTTTAAGAGTTTAAGCACTTGAAGGGCGGTTAATATTCCGTCTCCAGAGGTATGATGATCAAAGAAGATGATATGCCCTGATTGTTCACCGCCAAGGACTGCTCCAGAGGTAAGCATTTCTTCGGTAACATATCTGTCCCCTACACCTGTTTCCCGTACAGTTATTTCTAATTCTCTACAAGCAATATGAAAACCAAGATTGCTCATGATTGTAGTCACAACCGTATTATTTTTTAACCTTTTAGTCTCCTTCACGTGTTTTGCACAAGCCATAATAATAAAATCACCATCAATGACCTGTCCAGCTTCATCTACAATAATAATCCTGTCTCCATCTCCATCAAAGCAAAAGCCTATATCAGTCTTTTGTTCTCTTATAGCCTCTCCAATCAGCTCTGGATACAATGAGCCGCAATTAAGGTTAATATTTGTTCCATCTGGTTTATTGTTCAAGGCAATTACCCTTGCCCCCAAATGGCTGAATAAGGCAGGGGCAATATTAGATGTTGCCCCATGAGCACAGTCTACAATAATGGACATTCCACTTAAATCTATATTATCAACGCTATGCTCGAGAAATTTTTGATATTGAGATGACGCATCTGTAATATCAATCATTCTGCCAAGATATATCCCGGTAGGATGGAGGATATTCTCTGCATTTGCTTGCACAGCCCTCTCAATCTCTTCTTCTGTTTGATCACTTAGCTTAAATCCATTTGGACCAAAAAATTTAATGCCATTATCATCAAAGGGATTGTGAGAGGCAGAGATCACTATGCCTGCATCAGCCTCTAAGACCTTAGTAAGATGTGCAATTCCGGGTGTAGGAAGCATGCCTACCTTGAGACAATCTGCTCCAGCCGAAATAATTCCAGAGGATAATGCTGCCTCTAACATATCTGAGGATATTCTCGGATCCTTTCCCAGTAATATTCTGGGACGATTTTTTCCTCTGCGCAAAATACATGCTGCAGCCCGTCCAAGACGAAGTGCTAATTCTGAGGTCATGGGCTCAACATTTGCCTTACCCCTTATTCCGTCTGTACCAAAAAGTTTTCGCATAGGAATTCTCCTTTTATTTTTTAGTATACACTAATACTCGATGTTCAAGTTTTTTAAGGCCTGTGTAGTTAACTTTGAAAAATCGGACACCCACAAGGGGATGTCCCTACATTTTTTGGCAATATTCCGTTGTAGGGACAGGGTTTATCCCTGTCCGCAACTACACAGATTGAGAACTTTTACGTTTTTGCAGTAAATCACCATAATCGTAAGTCGAAACAGTTCGTGCATGTGGTGATTTTTAATTGTACGTATCGATAAAATTAACGTGTCGAGAAAAAACTGGAACATCGAGTATCATTCACTAATAGTACAGTAATTCTCGGTAATAACCCAAGACAATTTTACATCAAGAGTTGAGGATTGCAAATCCTTGTATTAACAAAGGGTGTATATTCTTCTTTTTGGATAAATCCTGCGAGAAGATATTTCGACCTGTGCAATTAGAAACAGGGAATATATCCGCAGATTTCGCAGATTATCGCAGATTAAAGAACAATTGCCAGAGGTGCTCT
>JBDRAP010000169.1:0-2624 GCA_043823615.1 bacterium | reverse complement strand
GAGGTATCCATCGTGATTAATTGTGATGATGAGATTTTATACAGGGTTTTAAGACAATATTGGGGTTATGATGAATTCCTTCCATGGCAAAAGGATGCTATGGAATGTGTTCTGACCTCGCGGGATTCTGTTGTCATACTGCCGACAGGCGGTGGAAAATCACTGTGTTTTCAGGTGCCAGCCATGTGTATGTCTGGTATGGCTCTGGTAGTATCTCCTCTAATCTCATTGATGAAGGATCAGGTTGATTCCCTTAAGAATGCAGGTGTTCCTGCTGCATTTATTAACAGCAGCATGTCTTCTGAAGAACATCGCTCCTGCCTGTCAGACATCAGACAAAATAAGATCAAAATCCTGTACATTGCACCAGAACGATTAGTCATGGATAGTTTTATCGAGTTGCTCAAGCAAACAAAACTATCCTTTATCGCTGTAGACGAGGCTCATTGCATCAGCATGTGGGGACACGATTTTCGTCCCGAATACCGTGAACTGAAGGCATTAAAGAAAGTATTTCCAAATATCAATATCCACTCATATACAGCCACTGCAACCGAGCTCGTTTGCCATGATATTTGTAAAGAATTGAATTTAACCTCACCAAAGATATTTACAGGATCTTTCGATCGTCCAAATCTTACTTACAGGGTAAAACACCGTGATAATGTATTTGAGCAGATATGTTCTGTAATTACAAACCATAATTCAGAATCTGGAATTATCTATTGCATCAGGCGGACAGATGTTGACAATCTTTGCTCAAGATTAAATCAAAAGGGATACAAGGCTTTGCCGTATCATGCCGGAATGCCGGATGACGCTCGCAGGGAAAATCAGGAAGCGTTTATTAATGATAGGGTTGATGTGATTGTGGCCACCGTTGCCTTTGGGATGGGAATTGATAAATCAAATGTAAGATATGTTATCCATGCCGGTATGCCCAAATCGCTTGAACATTATCAGCAAGAGACTGGCAGAGCTGGTCGGGATGGGCTTGAATCTGAATGTTGTTTATTTTTTTCATATTCTGATCTGATGACATGGCAAAGGATTATGGGTGATGATGATTCCGAAACCGGAAAAATTGCCTCAAATAAGCTCAGGGATATGTACAATTTTTGCATTGATACCACTTGTCGGCATCAGGCTATTCTAACATACTTTGGTCAAAAACTTGATACACAAAACTGTGGGGCTTGTGATGCGTGTCTGGAAGAACCGGAATTGATGGAAGATTCTCTTGTAATTGCCCAAAAAATTATCTCATGTGTTGTAAGACTGAAAAATGCGGACAGGGGTGCTGCCTCATTTGGCTCAGCTTATATTGGACGAGTTTTGACCGGCTCAAATGACCAACGGATTTTACAGGCAGGTCACAATAAACTAAGCACATGGGGCATCCTTACTTCAGAGGGAAAACAAAACATTCGCATATGGGTAGAACAACTTATCATGCAAGAATACCTCAAAAGGGATGACGAATATAAAACCATCAGTGTTTCAGAAAAGGGGTGGCGTATAATCAAAGACAATGAAACCCCACGATTAACAAAACCCTTAAAAATACATCCGGAACAATTAAAACGGAAGATAGATACATGGGAAGGTGTAGACAATGGATTATTCAACGACTTAAGGGTATTACGAAGAAATCTGGCCGAGAAACAGAATGTTCCAGCATACATAGTCTTTGCTGATTCTGCTCTAAAGGACATGGCTATGCGAAGACCGTCTAATCTCAATGAATTTCTTAATGTGAATGGCGTTGGGCAAAAGACATGGGAAACTTATGGGGATCTTTTCGTTAGAACTATAGTTGATTATTGCACCACAAACTCTATTGAAATGGATACAATGCCAGCACCTGTTATTATCAAAGAATCAGGAAATTCAACTTTAAGCAGCGTAAAGCCACTCGCTTTTGAATTGTTCAGTCAGGGCTGCTCTGTCAATGAGGTAGCTATTCAGCTCAACCGTGCAACATCCACTGTATTCGGCTATCTTGAAGAATATATACGACAAGAAAAACTAACCTCTCCTACCCCATGGGTAGATGAAAAAACATTTCATCTAATTCTTGAGGCAGCAGATAAGGTTGGTGTGGATAGGCTTAAACCAATATTTGACTCTCTAAATGGTGAAATAAGCTATGACCTGATTCGTATAAGTAGAGCGTGTTTGATTTGATAATGGTAAATAAAGACAGCGGGCAGGCACGGGGGACTGTGCCCCTACGGGTGAAAAAGCAAGCAGATGGTTGCTGTAGGGACAGGGACAAGGGGTGAATATTTGTAGCTGCAGGACTTGTCCCTGCTAATAAGCGACCACAAGGGTCGCAGCTACAAATCTTCACAAGTGGTTCAAAGAGACTCCACTCCCCTACCCCACACCAGCATGGGACATCCAATGCGTAGGGGCAAACGGCCGTTCGCCCCCTGTCTACTTCACCCTCATCCCCGCAATCTCATCCCTTAACACAGCTGCATACTCATAATCCATTCGTTCTGCTACCTCATACATCTCCTTTTCTAACTCTTTAATAAGTGCTGATTTATCACCCTTAACCTCATATTTTACTTTTACTTCTTTTACTGATTTGGGCAGGAGTGATTCGGAGATTTCTT
>JBDRAP010000168.1:0-2581 GCA_043823615.1 bacterium | reverse complement strand
AATCGGTTTGAAATTATACAGTTCCTACGGAACTGATTGATTTGTTTATAATTGTTCTACCGATATTATGTTCCTAACGGAACAATTGTCGGTGTTTTATAAGCTTGATGTAATTATCCACAACCGCACAGGTCGAAATCTGCGTAATCTGCGGATTAAATCTTACAGGCTTCAGCCTTCCATGGAATCCTGAAGGATTAACCCTCATTCTCTTCTTCCTCTCCCTCAAACCTTAACATGCTTATTCCAATCTCATCAAAATATTGCTTTTGCGCCTTAAGGTCAGTAACCTCTATGAGAAATGCCTCTATAACCAGATATACCTTTGCCTCTTTTCTGAGGCATCCAAGTAATATCTCCTTACCCCGTCCGGCAGAAAAATGAATATGAATAACAGGTGATTCCTCGTCCCAGAAGATAGTACCAATCCCAAATACCTCTCGTCCATCTACAAATGATGTCCATACCGGTATTGGCGGCACACATGCCTTTTCCGGACCAACCACTAACTTTGCTTCCTCTAATGCCCCCAGGAAAAAGACCATGCCTGCCTGTACGGCTTCATTAATGATTAATTCCTTGAGATTTAATAGCAAGTCATCGTTATGATCAAATCTAATGGCAAATACCCTGCCAATCTTCCCTTCTTGATACTGCAATTTATTCCCCCTCATCTTACAACTAAGAATTTACCACAAAGACACAAAGGCACGAAGGAAGAAAAATCTGTAATAGTTCACCGCAGAGACGCAGAGGCACAGAGAATGGAAACTAATCAGACACAGGAAAAAGACTAATTGGCAAGGCAAGTTGATTTGCCAGTAGTTTACAATGTCAATTTCAATGCTTCTGCCTTAAGGGATGGAATCAATCGTATGGCCAATAAACTTTAAGTTTTTCTCTGCGTCTCTGCGTCTCTGCGGTTAGTTAAACTGTTACAAAAGTCTTAGCGTCTTGGTGTCTTTGTGGTGAAAAAAATATTTACCACAAACTACTTCTTCTCTGCCAAGGCATTCAATGTCTGTTTAAGCCCATTCCACTGCTCTCCATACCCTGTCCAATCACCATTTTTTAGGCAACCCTCAGCCTGCCTGAAACACTTTGCTGCCTGCAGGATTAGGTCATCATGGGACATACCCTGAGATATTTCTTCTTTTCCTTTTGGAGGGGTAATTGTACTTCTTGCCACGCCGCTGCCAAATATCTTCATGAGTGCCTTTTCCATAGTTTCTTCCATAGCTATTTGATTGCCAAAGGCGACAACTACCCGCTTCAACTCCGGAATCTTACTCTTTTCTGCAGCCAAATACAATGGCTCAATGTAGAGTAGTGAATTTTTGACAGGTATAACCAGCAGGTTGCCGTGAATAACTCGGGAGCCTGTCTGATTCCATAGAGACAATTCCTTAGAGATAACAGTATCCTGATTGATGCGAGCCTTGATTTGTGCCGGTCCATAGACTTGGGTTTGCTTTGGAAAGGTATAAACCATTAGCTTTCCATAGTTGGGCATATCACACTTAGCCGCTATCCAAGCAATGAGATTATCCTTTTTTGCCGGGGTAAATGGCATCATCAGGATAAACTCATTCTTATCATCTAACTTCATTATGGTATAATATGGACTCATCAAGCTATCATCTGATGACTTAGCTATGCTCCACAGGTCTTCCTTGTTATAAAAAACCTGCGGATTTTCCATGTGATATGAACAATAGATTTGAGACTGGATGTTTAACATGGCCTCCGAATACCTGAGATGTTGTCGCAAATCCTCTGGCATATTAGTCAGGGGTTGAAACATGTCAGGGAATATTTGTTCATAACACTTGATAATTGGGTCACTTGGATCGCTGACATAGAATCTCATGCTTCCATTATAGGCATCTATAACCGTCTTTACCGAGTTTCGAATATAATTTACCTTACTTATTGGCTCAGAATATGGATACGAATTGCTCAAGGTATAGCCGTCACATATCCAAAACAGTCTGCCATCCTTGGAGATAACCATATACGCATCACTATCATGGCTGATAAAAGGAGCTGCCATATTGATGCGTTTTTTAATATCCCGATAATACATTACCCTGCTTTGAGGAACAATATCTGTAGAAAATAATATCTTTGGCTCTGCAAAATGGAGAGAGAAAAGGAGTTTTTTCCAAAAAGACTTAAGTTCCACACCGCCTGTACCCTGATAAACAGAATACTTATTCTCATCACCCGCAGGATAATCAAACTCTTTTGCTTTGGTGTTAACAAAGCAGTAATTGTTAGCTATTTCCCCATAGTATATCTCTGGACGAGAAATCTTCAAATCAACCGTAGACACAGGCGGAATATCCTTGATCATAAACTCTGGCAGCCCCTCCTCAGTAACCCTATTTACCGGACCAAGGCAAAGCCCATAACCATGGGTATAGGTAATGTGCTCATTCAGCCATATTGCCAACCGTCCACGCAATCGGGGCGGCACATTTTCAATCACGATGACCAACATCACCTATCCCCTCCTTGTTTGGAATTGCCGATTCTATTGATTCCTCATGTGCCTCTGGTATTTGTAATCCACCTGCTG
>JBDRAP010000167.1:0-4197 GCA_043823615.1 bacterium | reverse complement strand
TAACTTCTTAAGATGCAACCTCTTGTCAATAGTTCTTCTCATTTGCAATTATCTTGTTATCGCTCGCAATTATTTTTCCTAAGTGTTTACACCCTTTGTGATTCTTCTCCTTCCTGTTGCACTTGCTACTGGCTAACAAGCTTTGTGGCGTTTCACTTCGTGGTATCTTGCAACTTTGTAGGCGGCATATTCCCCTCCTCGGAGGGGTTAGGGGTGGGTTCTCTTCCTGGAGGGGAAGATAGGAAGTTGTTCCTTCTTCGGAAGGATGACCCACCCCTAACCCCTCCCAAGAGGGGAATCAGAAATCCCTATATCCTCTTTGGTTTCGGCTTGTCCGAATTAGGAGAAACATGAAATGAAAGGAATAAGAGATACTTCAAGCGAAACCTATCGCCAGTTGATAGGCAATGGATTAGGATATGAAATCCCTAAGTTTCAGAGGGATTATTCATGGGAGACTGACCATTGGGATGATCTCTGGCAAGACATATGCCCCCTGAATTCAGAAGAAACAGAGCATTATATGGGTTATCTTGTTCTGCAAAGTTCAGATAATAAAAACTTTCAGGTAATTGACGGACAGCAAAGACTCACTACCTTAAGCATAATTGTTCTTTCGGTTTTAAGATGCCTGGGGGAGTTACCAAATGATGCTGAACAGAATGTTAGGCGTAAAGAGGCATTAATGAACAGTTACATAGGGTATTTAGATCCCGTAACACTTATATCAAGAAACAAGTTAAAACTAAATCGCAACAACGATGATTATTATAGGAACTATCTGGTGCCACTACAAAAACTGCCACTTAGAGGCATTAATGCTTCTGAAAAGCAGATGAAGAATTGCTTCGAGTGGTTCTATGAAAAGATTAAAAAAGAATATTGTACTGGTGAATCATTAGCAGGATTTATTGATACTATTGTTGATAAACTTTTTTTTACAGTAATAAAAGTTTCTGATGAGTTAAATGCCTTCAAGGTCTTTGAAACATTGAATGCAAGAGGGGTTAAACTTTCATCATCCGATTTGCTAAAAAATTATTTGTTTTCAGTGGTAGATGCAACCGGCCCACATAAATCTGAATTGGATCAAATGGAATTGTTGTGGAGCAAGGTAATTGGCAAGCTTGGGAGTGAAAAATTCCCTGAATTCTTAAGATATTACTGGAATAGCTTCAATAAAACCGTTAGAAAAAACGACCTCTTTAAGACAATCCGGAAGAATATCAATACAAAAGGAGACGCTTTTTCTCTAATCCGTGAATTGGACACCATCGCAGATATACATGTGGCACTACAAAATCCTGATGATGATCTCTGGAAAGGCAAACGGAAAATTTCAAGCTATCTAAGAGAGCTAAATCTGTTTTGGGTAAAGCAACCCTTTTCACTTCTCCTTGCTGCTTATAATTCTCTGGAGGAATCTGATTTTGAACGAGTCTTAAAAGCCTGTTCTATAATTTCATTTCGTTATAATGTAATTGGTGGATTAAACCCGAATGAACAAGAAACTATTTATAATTCAATGGCATTGAACATCAGAAAGAATAAGCAATTTAATATTGATGGGTTACGAGATATTTATCCTGATGATGAGAGATTTAAGTCCGAGTTTTCAAATAAAATATTCAAGAACACTACCAGAAACCATAAGATTGTAAAATACATATTTGCCGAGATTGAGAAATACAAGTATCATACTGATATTGATCAAAATAGCGACCTTTACACCATTGAACACATAATTCCGGAAGGTGCTGGAGATGAGTGGAATTATCTTGGAGATGAGGTTATTGATAGATGTGTTTATCGTTTAGGAAACCTAACTCTTTTAGAGAAAAGCCTTAATAGGGAAGCAGGAACAGATGGTTTTGAAAATAAAAGGGTTATTTATGCCAAGAGCAGCATCCAATTAACCCAGAAAATAGCTGAATATTATAGTGAATGGAATGAAGAAACCGTATCTAAAAGACAGGAACGGTTAGCTACTGAAGCCAAATCTATATGGAGGTTGGAGTTCTGATTTATGAAACTACATTTTGACCCATATCAGCTATATTAACTCGATACCATAAATTTTATTATTGGCATAACTATTCAGCAGCAAAAATAAACTGCCACAGATTCACAGATTAAACACGATGAAATATTCGAGCTGTGTGGTTGTTGTGGTGAATTCCTGATTGCACAGCTCGAAATAATCACAGGAGCAATTACTACCATGCTAACCCAACTTTATATCGAAAACTTCATCTTGGTTGAACAACTAACCATTGATTTTAAGTCAGGCTTGAATATATTTACCGGTGAGACCGGGGCAGGCAAGACCATTATTATCTCTGCCTTAAACGCTGTGCTTGGGGAACGGGTGACAGTTGACCTTATCCGTACTGGCGAAGAAAAGGCAATAATTACCGGGCTGTTCACGGTTGACACCCCATCTGTTCATGAGATGTTAAAAGAGGCTGGCATCCCGTTTGAAGGGGATGAGCTTCTTCTGCAGCGGGAGATACAGCAGAATGGTAAACATATTTGCCGTATCAACGGAAGACTATCTACCTTGAGTATGCTTTCTATCGTTGGCAGGAGCCTGATTGATATACATGGACAACACCAACACCAATCCCTTCTCTCACCACAGGTTCAGCTTCATCTGCTTGACAGATTCGGGGGGCTGCTTGAGCTTAAGAAACAGGTAAGCGATATTTATCAACAATTCACAGAGCTTACCAAAGAACTGAAGAGGCTTTCCATCAATGAAACAGAAAAAGCCAAACAAATATCCCTGTTATCATTTGAAATAGATGAGATTGACAGGGCTAAATTGCAGCTAAATGAGGATAATTCCATTACAGAAGAAATACATTTGCTTCACCATGCTCAAAAGCTGCATACATTGGCATCACAAGCATATGAAACACTTTATGAATCAGATGTGGCAATATATCCTAAACTGTATCAGGTGCTGAAAAATATCAGTGAAATTACTGAGATTGATGCCTCTATGCAGGATGACGCAACCGAGTTTGAGGGATGTTATTATCAGATTGAGGCTCTATCACTCCGGCTAAAGGGATATGCAGACAGAATTTGCTTTGATCCTGCAAGGCTTGAAGAATGCGAGACAAGATTGGATGCGATAAATAACCTCAGACGCAAATATGGTCAGAGTAAGAGCATTGAGGATATTTTTGCCTACCGTGATACAGCAGAAAAACGCCTGAAGGCAATTACCCATCAGGAAGAGGAAATGGCAAGAATAATTCTTGAAAAACAAGGGATAGCTGCCAACCTAAGCCAAATAGCATCAACACTTTCACAAAGGAGGCAGGAAGCATCTAAAAGGCTCATGCATGAGATTGAAGGCGAATTGCGAGAATTGGCCATGAAACATTGCCAATTTCTTGTGGATTTGAGGATGACAGAGGAGACAGAAGATAGCAGACATGAATCGGCTGTTGCCTTTGATGGCAAGGCTATGAAAATATTCTCCCATGGCTTTGATGAGGCATGTTTCCTTATCTGTCCAAACCTTGGCGAGACCCCAAGACCGCTGGCTGATATTGCCTCTGGTGGAGAGCTTTCCAGAATAATGCTTGCCATAAAAGGTATTCTGGCAAAGGTAGACGAGATACCTACCCTTGTCTTTGACGAGATAGATACAGGTGTCGGCGGCAAGACAGCACAGATGGTGGCAGAAAAGCTGAAACATATAAGTCATAGCCATCAAGTTATTTGCATTACCCATCTGCCAACAATTGCCGCATTTGCCGACCATCATCTTTATGTGGAAAAAAAGGTGTCCGGGGACAGAACAATCACACATGTGAAAGCCCTTGATAAAACCGAAAGTGTACATGAAATAGCCACTATGCTTGGCGGAGGTAGCACCCTTAGCAGTGTTTCTGAGGCATCTCTGAGACATGCGGAGGAATTAATAATATGTGCCAACAAGTAAGCAATTCTCATTTTGAAAATTGACACAAAACAGACTGCCCTACCGATAACTAACCCATTACGCAGCACCCGGGTAATGGGTCAGACTACCATATAGAAGTCAAGAATTTTCTTAAATTTTTTCTTTAATATTTTTAAAGACAATTTCCCCTTTCCCCAAAAATAGAGCGATTTCAAGGCGTTTGGGGATAAAGTCAATATTGTCGGATCATATCTTGACATAATTGCTCATAATTGATA
>JBDRAP010000166.1:0-3986 GCA_043823615.1 bacterium | reverse complement strand
CCCTTGCGGAATATCACGATATGTCTTTTCTACTGTTTTTTCTGCATTATAAGCAGGCATAACTACAATAATTTTCATCCAATAATAATATATTAAATCGTTTTGATTGTCAAGTTAATTTTTGGTGTAATCTGATTGCACAGGTTGATATTTCTCTTGTCCCTATCCGAAAAAAATCTTGACAAATACCCTTATCTCTTGCTATAATATGGATGAAATTCAAGAATTTGGAGGTATTTTAAGATGTGGATAAAGTCGAAAAAATTTGAATACACACTGCTTATCCTTGTTTGTGTGATTCTGGGTGGATTGTTAGGTGTTGGTGTTGGGGCTCATAAGTATATTTCAGGATGTATGAATGGGCTGAAAATTGAAGAGGTTGAGCATCGTCCGGGGGTAAAGGATGCAGTCAGTTTGCAGGATGCTTTTATTAATGTAGCTGAGAATATAAGCCCATGTGTGGTTAACCTGAGTGTGGAAAAGACGGTTCGGGATAACGGGGGGAACTTATATCAAGGATTTGGATTTGAAGGAACACCCTTTGAGGACTTTTTTAAGGATTTTTTTGGCGGAAATGGTCCGCGTGAATTTAAGGATCAAAGCCTTGGTACTGGATTTATTGTGGACTCTCGTGGCTATATCCTCACCAATAATCATGTAGTCAAGGGAGCAGATGAAATAGTTGTCCATCTGCTTGATGGCAGGAAATTCAAGGGTAAGATTGTTGGAACAGATCCAAAGGTGGATCTGGCTCTTATCAAGATTAATGTCTCAGATTCTTTGCCAACAGCCAAACTGGGAAATTCATCAAAAACAAGGATTGGAGAATGGGTAATTGCTATTGGCAATCCATTTGGTCTGGAGCATACCATTACTGTTGGGGTAATAAGTGCAAAGGGTCGAAGCCTTGGGCAGAGAACACAATATGAAAATTTTATTCAAACAGATGCATCCATTAACCCAGGTAATAGTGGTGGACCTCTGGTAAATATTTATGGTGAGGTGATTGGAATTAATACAGCAATTGTTGCCGGTGGACAGGGTATTGGATTTGCCATTCCTGTAGATCTAGCCAAGCATATTATCAATGGCTTAATAAAACATGGTAAGATTACCCATGCCTGGCTGGGTATCTATATTCAGGATATGGATGATACATTAGCCAAGCACTTTAAGGTTAATCCTAAGTCAGGGGTTTTGGTGGCAGATGTGATGAACAATAGCCCGGCAGAAAAGGCAGGGATAAAAAGAGGGGATATTATCACAAAGGTAAATGAAAAAAAGATTTCTACGCCGTCTGACCTTCAGTCAAAAATATTAGAACAGGATGTTGGAGAAAAGGTTGAGGTTACAGTTCTGCGGGATGGGGAAGAAAAAATTCATGAGATAGTTCTGGCAGAGATGACAGGGGAAACAGTAGAAAGTGGCTCGCTATCTGATGGTGATCATGCATGGAAAGGGATGACTCTGCAAAATATTACCCCGGAGATTGCCTCAGAGTTTAAGATCCCTTCGAAGACACAGGGTGTAGCCATAACCAAGGTAGAACCCAAGACCTCATCTGCTGAGGCACAGATTCAAAGGGGAGATGTAATTGTTGGTATAAATAATCAATCAATTGACTCGATTGAAGGGTTTAACAAAATAGTTAAACAGATTAAAGATAAGGAAGATGTGATGTTGGTTGTGAAACGAGGAAGGCATACATTTTTTGTTGGGCTGCCGGGAGAATAATCCTCAAAATCAACAAACGGAAGGGAAAAAGCAACACCGTCTGAAGTAAAGACTAACCGCAGAGACACGGAGACGCAGAGAATTTACGCAAAGTCAGAGGTTAGATTATTCTGTCATCTGTCATCTTTGTGAACTCTTGTGTCTCTGTGGTGAAAAATTCATCTCTCAATCCTTTCGCCTGTAAATTTAATAAACACATCCTCTAAGTTTGACTCTCTGATAAGCACATCATCAGTCCGCTTTTCTGCAAACTCATACGCTGACTCTCTGGTATCAAACAGCCTGTAATTTGTTACCCCATTATCGAGTGCTTCAACGACAAAGCCGCCTATTTTTGCCTTGAGTTCTTCGGGGCTGCCCAGGGCAATTAACTTACCATGGTTAATAATACCAACCCGATGACAAAGCAGCTCTGCCTCTTCAATGTAGTGTGTAGTAATCAAGATAGTTACCCCTTGTCGGTTTAAGTCGCGTATAAGGTCCCATATCTGGCGTTTTATCTGTGGGTCAAGCCCTACGGTTGGCTCATCCAGAAACAAGACATCGGGTCTGTGCATAATAGCCCTACAAATAAGAAGCCGCCTTTGCATACCACCGGAAAATGTCGAAGCCTTGCTATTTGCACGAGCTGAAAGCTCAGCCCACCTAAGCAGCTCATCTATCCTCATCTTTATTCCATTCATCTTGTGAAGCAAGCCGTGGATATAAAGATTTTCGTAACAAGTAAGTTCCTTATCAATGTTATTCTCTTGTGGGCAGACACCAATCAATTTCTTTACCCTGCCAGCCTCTTTTACGACATCAAACCCATTGATTCTTGCCTCACCAGCGGTTGGTTGAATCAGTGTATTGAGTAAACGCATACAAGTAGTTTTCCCTGCACCATTTGGCCCCAAAAGCCCAAAAATTTCACCCTTCTCAATATCCAGATTCAACCCATCCAGAGCCACTATCTCCCCAAATCTTTTGCTTAATTTTTCAATGTGTATCATTGGTTTGCTCCCTTAATGTCCATCTCCGGATGAATAAATTTAATCAAATTCCTTAATGCCTCTGGAAACCGCACTATGCTATGAACCGAATTGCCGTCTATGACATACACACGGTTATTTTTTACTGCCTTTACCTGATTAAAACATGGCTTTTCTTTTATCGCATCTATCCTGGTTTTTTTGTCCTCTTCTTTCCAACAAGTAATAATAATCACATCAGGGTTCTTGCTGATTACATATTCAGATGAAATCTCCGGACACTGGCGGTTAATATCACCGGCTAAATTAATTCCACCTGCCATATCAATTAGTTCATTGACAATTGTTGGCTTACCATAAGTCAGATTACCAGAGCCCCACCAAACATAAACAAGGGGTTTATATGATAAGGGCATTACCGGCTCTGCCAACTTAGAGATTTCTGCCTGTATTCTTTTAGTTAGCCTTTCTGCCTCTTTTTTCTTGCCAAGCAATACCCCTAATCTTTTTATCTGCTCAATTCCATGGGACATATCACGGACACTTCCAAACGAGGCATAAGGAATGCCCCATTTCTTGAAACCTTGAGTATATTTTCCTGGTGTCTCAAGGGAGTCATAGCAAATGACTAAATCAGGGGAAAGCGAAACAATCTTCTCAATACTGGGATTACTAAAGTTCCCTACTCTTGGTTTATCAAGCAATTGAGGATATTTTTCGCAAATCCATGTATAAGACGAATCTATTTTTTCTGGCACACCAACGATTTTATCCCCTGCACCCATCTCAAATATTATGGGTATAACAGTTGCACTTGTAACCACAATCCGCTTGGGTAGTTTATCCAAAACTATTGCCTTG
Source organism: bacterium (assembly GCA_043823615.1). Lineage (GTDB taxonomy): Bacteria > UBA9089 > CG2-30-40-21 > CG2-30-40-21 > CG2-30-40-21 > CG2-30-40-21. Next base: position 420 of record JBDRAP010000166.1, on the reverse strand, counting down.
CCAAAGTCGTCCTTGCCTATGATTTCTGCATTGACATTGGACAGATTCACAAAAATACTGAGGATGGATAACAAAATCAACGAATTAATTCTCATAATTTTTAATTTCCTCCTTCTTCTTTCACGCAAAGAACGCAAAGTTTTCACGCAAAGAACATACAAGAATTACAAATTATTTCGACCTGTGCAATTAGAAATAGGGAATATATCCACAGATTTCATAAATTACCACAGATGAAAGGCTAAAGCCTGAATTCCGAAATTTCATGGAGTTAATCCTTGGAGTTAATCCTTGGAGTTAATCCTTTAGGATTTCATTTGAGTGGATAAATCTAATTGCACAGGTCGAAAGTTTCGAAGAAGCCCTGTTTTAATTATGCAATAGAATCTCTCCATTGATACTTCTTAATCTGTGAAATCT
>JBDRAP010000165.1:0-3746 GCA_043823615.1 bacterium | reverse complement strand
CACCTGTACCGATTAAAGGCTCTGAGTTTGTAATAAATATTGATATTATTATTCCAGCCATAGGACAGGCATCTGATTTGAGCTGGCTGAATATAAATTCAACCAAATGGGGCACGATTGAGGTTGACCCGGAAACACTTGCCACTAATCTGGATGGTGTATTTGCCGGTGGGGATGCTGTTTCTGGTCCTGCTTTTGTGGTGGATGCCATTAAGGCAGGCCATGTGGCCGCTGAATCAATCGACAGATATTTGCGAGGGGTAGACCTCAGGCATGACAGAGAGAAAAAGCTGATTGACACAGTAAAAGATGTGCCGCTTGATGGGATAAACAAGATGCCGCGTCAGAAAATGCCTGAGATGGATGTAAAGAAAAGGATTGATGAATGTTCTGCTGAGGTTGCCCTTGGTTTTACTGAGGATGCGGCAAGGGCTGAGGCTTTAAGATGCCTTTCCTGCGGTATTTGTTCAGAATGCTATGAATGTGAACAGGTATGTCAGGCAAAGGCGGTTGACCATACACAGACAGAACAGATTGAGAAAATAGTGGTTGGCGGTATTGTCCTTGCCCCAGGGGTAGAAACCATTCCACCACAGGTGCGGGAAGAATATGGTTATGGATATTACCCAAATGTTGTTACCTCACTTGAGTTTGAAAGATACCTTTCAGCATCAGGTCCTACAGCAGGACATGTATCAAGGCCATCTGATCATAAAGAACCAAAAAAGGTTGCATGGATTCAGTGTGTTGGCTCTCGGGATGAAGAGCGAAAATATTGCTCATCAGTGTGCTGCATGTACGCAACCAAAGAAGCCATTATTGCTAAAGAACATGCAAAAGGGCTTGAGCCAACGATATTCTTCATGGATATTCGTGCCTTTGGTAAGGGATTTGACGGCTACTACGAACGGGCAAAGAATGAGTATGGTGTCAGGTATGTACGGTGTATGGTTTCTGTTGTCAAAGAAGACCCTAACACCAATAACCTGATAATTCGATATGTTGCCTCCTCTGGTGAGTTGATTGAGGAAGAATTTGATATGGTTGTCCTGTCTGTTGGATTAAAACCATCGCCTAAAATACAGGAATTGGCAGATACGCTTGGGGTGAATCTAAATCAATATGGTTTTTGCACAACAGCTTCCCTGACACCAATAAATACCTCTAAGCCCGGTATTTATGTTTGCGGGGCATCCTCAGAGCCAAAGGATATACCAGAGACAGTAATGCAGGCATCGGGTGCAGCAGCATGTGTTGGAGAGCTGCTTTCTGATGTTCGTGGTAGTGAAATTATTCGTAAAGAATATCCACCTGAATCAGATGTTAGTGGTCAGGAACCGCGTATTGGTGTCTTTGTCTGTAGATGTGGAATAAATATTGCCGGTGTGGTAGATGTGCCGGAGGTAGTAAAATATGCGTCAAGCCTGCCGGGGGTATCTTGTATTGAAGAAAAAATATATGTTTGCTCACAGGATTCGCAAGGCTTGATTCAGGAAAAGATTCGTGAGCACAATCTTAATCGGGTAGTTGTGGCTTCCTGTACGCCCAGAACGCATGAAAGGTTGTTTCAGGATACCATTCAAGATGCGGGCTTAAATAAATACCTGTTTGAGATGGCAAATGTACGCGACCAATGCAGTTGGGTACATCAGAATTCACCACAGGCAGCAACCGAAAAGTCAAAGGAATTAGTAAGAATGGCTGTTGCCAGGGCTGCACTGCTTGAGCCATTGTATACAACCAAGATGAATGTTACCAGAAGGGCATTGGTTATTGGTGGCGGGCTTTCCGGGATGACGGCAGCCCTGTCTCTGGCTGAACAAGGGTTTGCTGTTGAGCTTGTAGAACGCGAGGCACAATTAGGCGGCAATCTTAAGCATTTGCACTTTACACTGAATAATTCTGACCCGCAGGAACATTTGAGGCAGCTTGTCAAGGATGTGAAAAATCATAGCCTGATTAAGATTCATCTGGCAAGTGAGGTTAGCTCTGTTTCTGGCCATGTAGGGCATTTTAAGACAAGTGTCAAGCATTACAGTGAGCAAGAAACAGGTGTCATCGAGATTGAGCACGGCGTGGTAATTGTTGCCACTGGTGGGGTAGAGTCAAAGCCTGTTGAATATTTGTATGGACAGGATGAAAGGGTGGTTACTCAGCGGGAATTGGAGGAGAAAATAGCTAACAGCTATCAGCTGTCAGCTGTCAGCTCTGTTGTTATGATCCAATGTGTTGGCTCACGGGATGAACAACGCCCATATTGCAGTCGTATATGCTGCTCTCAGGCAATAAAGAATGCCTTAAAGATAAAGGAACTTAGCCCTCAAACAGAGGTTTATATCCTGTATCGTGATATTCGGACATATGGGTTTCGGGAGGAGTATTATTACAAGGCACGAGAGGCAGGGATTATATTTATTAGATATGATGTGGATAAAAAGCCGGAGGTCAGAAGTCTGAGGTCTGACTTGTCAGACTTGTCAGACTTGTCAGACATGTCTGACAAATTGAAAATAGAAATATTTGATCCGATACTTGGTGAGAATGTGGTGCTGTCTGCAGACATGTTGGTACTTGCACCAGCGATTGTCTCTTATCCGGGAAATGAACAGTTGGCACCACTTCTGAAGGTTACCCTGAATCAGGATAGATTTTTCCTTGAGGCACACATGAAGCTGAGACCTGTAGACTTTGCTACAGAGGGCATGTTTTTGTGTGGTCTTGCCCATTCACCAAAGGATATCTCAGAATCCATTGTTCAGGCACTTTCATCTGCCGGAAGGGCAGCAACCATTCTGGCAAAAGACCATCTGGATGTTGGTGGTGTTGTTTCTCAGATTGACCAAAACAGGTGTGTGGCGTGTTTAACCTGTATCCGTATGTGTCCCTATGATGTGCCGTTTATCAATGATAAGGGTGCAGCAGAGATAGAGCCGGTCAAATGTCAGGGATGTGGCATCTGTGCCTCAGAATGCCCGGCAAAGGCAATTGAACTTATGCACTATAAGGATAATCAGGTGATGGCTAAGGTGGATGCAATGTTTTGTAACTGAGATGAACAAGGGTGAAAAAGGTATGGAAACAACAAAAATAGCGTTATTTAAGGGCAAAAAGATCAGAAAAACACTTTATCAGGATGAGTGGTGGTTTTCGGTTGTGGATGTGATTGAAGTTCTGACTGACAGCGTCAATCCTCGTGATTATTGGTTTAAGATGAAAATTCGGGTTAATGAAGAGGATGGATTTGAACCGTCGACAATTTGTCGACAGTTGAAATTGCCTGCTGAAGATGGAAAAATGCGGGAAACCGATTGCGCCAATACCGAAGGTATTTTTCGCATCATCCAATCCATTCCATCGCCCAAAGCCGAACCCTTCAAGCGATGGCTCGCCAAAGTAGGTTATGAACGGGTGCAGGAAATTGAAAATCCTGAAGAGGTAAATATATGAAAAATAATAGTAACTATTCAGGTAATCGGATTTATCGGATAAAACGGATAAAAAATATCTGCTCAATCCGCTTAATCCGATTACCAAAAGGAAATTTTATAAATGCTTAGTAAGTAATTGGTCAGTGAACTGGGGAAAATTGGACACACCCCCTCCCCCCTCTCAAGCTTAACATGTTCCATATCTTTTTACTGGACAAAATGGGATTGATATGATATAATAGAGAGCATGGAACAAAATGGATATAATCTAACAATAATAGAAAAAGCAACAGACAGATTAGCTGTTAATCTGTCTGT
>JBDRAP010000164.1:0-13257 GCA_043823615.1 bacterium | reverse complement strand
GTGATCTGCAAAATTGGTCAGCGTATAGTTAATCTGGCTACTGACTAAATATTGACAGTAATCTAAACGAGTAATTGGTTGTTTTGTGATTTTCATAGCCAAAAGTATACTCGTTATTGCTTCTTTTGTCAACTATTTTTTTGTTTTGCGTAAGTCCTAATATTAGTAAATACACCAATAGCTGTTTTTTTTAAAGGATACACACCGCTTACACTTGTATAAGCAACATCCTCAAACCACCGTGCATATTCAAGGTTCATTTGTCTTCTTTTAATCTGTCCAAGCCCGGCAGGGTTCCAATACATAGCCGAGTTATCATCTGCTACAGCACAAAAAGCCTTAGCCATAGCAGATGCCCTTACACCCATACCCATCGAAAGAAATGGCATGGCTGTGGTACATGCCCCATTACCCCAACAAATGGAGGACATTCCTGTTAACAGTATGATTAATGATAGCAATAATCTTTTCATGTTCATTCCTTTTTTTTGATAGGATGGACAAGATGTAGTCCAATATTCTATGTTGGCAATACCCTTTCCTGTGAACATCCTGATTTATCCTGCTTATCCTGTCAAAATTCTTCATCTGTCTTACCAAATAACCGCAACCTTTCCTGTCTTCTTATTCCCATTAGTATCTGTAATCATGTAAATATATGTCCCACTTGCAACTGGACAGCCACAATCATTCCTGCCATCCCATGTTGTTGAGCCACTCATAACAGTCATTCCCCGGGCAAGCTCACCAGCAAGGTTGTAGATGTAGATATTGATGATTACATTATCCGGCAAGCATGAGAAATTCACCACTGGCTCGCCCCTACCGGGCTTGAAGGGGTTAGGATAGACCTTTATTTGGCTGAGATATGAAGGTTGTCATTTGGTATTCCTTTATATTCATAAGCACCCATATCCACAATACGAATTATTCTTGGATTTCCGTCTTTGTCGGTTGAGGGAATTGCTGGTGCAATGTTTGAGCCTTTGTCTATACAGTGGGAGAAAGAGCCAAGATGGAAGTCGCCTCCTCCAATAAATTGGGGATCAGCAGAGATGTCATTTGAACCAGCAGAACAGTTGGAGTAATTGTGGGTAGTAGATAACCCATTCCACCAGACACAGTTGTAGTCAATGATAGGGGAGTAGTTTGGATAAACAGAAATCCCACAGTAATTGCTGATTCCATTCCCGGTAATAATATTATTGATGATGGTGGGAGAAACGAAGGAGCCACAGCTGATACCATTACCACTATTCCCTGATATGGTGTTGTTTGTGATAGATGGAAAGGAGGAGGAGTCACAGTTGATGCCCATAAATGTATTTCTCAATATAGTATTATTTATGATAGGTAGATAGACGAAGACAGCACAGGTGATACCATCACCACTATTTCCTACTATGATGTTGTTTGTGATAGATGGAGAGGAGGAGTCACAGTAGATGCCATTACTATTCGTCATTATGATGTTGTTTGTGATAGATGGAGAAGAGGAGTTACAGCAGATGCCATTACCCCTATTCCATGATATGATGTTGTTTGTGATGGTGGGAGAACTCTGCCGACAGCCTATTCCCTGATCTGTTGCCCCAGTTATCCTAAATCCTGATATTGAAGCATTATTTGTAGTTGTGCCAACAAAGGTTACTGTGTTTGCACGGTCAAACTCAGGGGCAGTGATTGTTGTTGAATCGCTTCCTGCCCCAATCAGAGCAATCCCCTTGTTGATATAGACAGCCTCTGTATAAGTTCCAGCAGCAACTGATACCGTGCCACCTACAGGACAAACATCTACCCCTGCTTGAATTGTTGTGGTATAGGTTGCAATACTTCCGTTAGGATTATAAATCGTAACCATGTTACAAAAACCAGTAATCGTCCAACCTAAAATCAACATTCCTGAAATTCCAACAAATCCCAAAATATTACGAATAATAACAGCATATTGAATAAAACAGATTGAGCAAATCAATTTAGCAAGAAAGCAAGAGGCAGAAAAAAAGTGACGACATCTACTCACAGATAGACAAATAGCAGCTACTATTCCTGCCAGTGAGGGACAAAAATCATTATAACTATATGTATTGCATAGATTACACCCCCCGAATATTTTATTAAGTATTCTCATGTTCACTTATCTCCCCTTAAACCATCTAAGGTAAGCAGTTCAGACAGTAACAATTAATATTATACACTAAATCAAGCAGTTGTCAAGAAAAATGTTGACTTGTTCGTAATCCCTCAGTTGTTTTACTATCTTCCGCCTGCCCGTTATCTCCTGCCCGAACGGTATCTTACGCTTGATTACTATCTTCCGCCCATCTGTTCTCTTAACGCCTGAGTACTATCTTAAGCCAGAGTTATATCTTCCGCTCTCTTGTAAGTCTAACGACAAGAATCACCTACCAGCGGGGAGAATAACCACAAACCTTTATGTGCAAAATAAAATGTTGATAAGCCACAAACCGTTGTTTACTCGTGACATCCCCCGCTGTTAGGTGCATCGCCTCGTTAGGCTTGATTGTTGTCTTCCGCTTGTCTGTTATTTTAACGCCTGAGTACCATCTTACGCCCGAGTGGTATCTTACGCCTGTCTGTTATTTAACGCCCGAGTGTTATCTTACGCCTGATTACTATCTTCCACCCATCTGTTATCTTAACGCCAGATTGCTATCTTACGCCTGAGTAACCTCTTACGCTCTCTTGTGAGCCCTAACAAGTGATTATACAGTTTCTGTATAATACAACAATTAAATTAAGATGTCAAGAAAAAGTTGACAAAATGTAATACCAAAGTAGAAATGTCCTGTTTTTACCAAAGTGAAAATGTCCTGTTTTGTGTTAGATAAGAGAACCCATTCTTTCTCTCTTTTGGTGTTTGAGATTTATCTTAAAACTTCTCCATGGATGATCTGGTGGAGGAGTACATATTTTTCTTGATTCTAATGGCGGTTGACTTTTAAGTTTTAATGTAACTATTCAGGCATAAAACATGATTAAGGCAGGGACAAGCCCTGCAGCTACAGCTATTCGTGAAGACTTGTAGCTGCGACCCTTGTGCCTCAACCTGTGTTATTTCTTTCTTTATTACCTTGCTGATTATGTGCGATCGCTTCAGTTCTCTCTGACTCATTCTGACAATGTCCTTTTCTGTCATAATATCCTCCTTTTTAGAAGATATTATAACATCTTTAGAGGACATTTTCACTTTGGTAAAACAGGACATTTCTACTTTGGTATTACATCATTTTTTGCAACCTATGGCAATCCCTTAGTTATCGATTGGAATTGGTAGTCGCAACTGTCAGGGGTGCTACCCCCCTTTAGGTTGCGTTATTTTACTACCACTGATAACTAAGGCATTACCACAGTCCGTAATGGGTCAGTGAAATGGGGGAAATTGGACACACCCCCTACCCCCCTCCTCTCAAGAGAGGATTTTCTGTATTCCCCTCTAATAAGAGGGGTTAGGGGTGCGTAACATTCTCCACCAAAACAGAAGATACATTTTGCTAATCAATTTCCCCCCAATTTACTAACCCATTACCACAGTTCGCATTTTTTTTTATTGACATCGTGATAGTTTTTTGCTAAAATTACAAATAATTATTCAAGTTATTCAATAGGGGTTTTTATGACCTTAGACAAAATATTAATAGAGGGAGCAAGAAAATTCCCTGATAGATGGGCATTGGTATTTGAGCGACAAAGATTCAGGTATGGACAGTTAAATGTCATGGTTAATCAATTTGTCAGAGCATTACTGATACTTGGGGTTAAAAAGAATGATAGGATAGCTATCCTCCTTCATAATTCCCATGAGTTTGTGGTTTCATATTTTGCTGCATTGAGGCTTGGTGCAATTGCTGTGCCGATTAATACCATGCTTTCCTCAAAAGAGATTAACTTTATCCTGCAAGACTGCTCGCCGGCATTACTGATTACCTCATCTGATTTTAAGGATAAGCTCCCGGAGATTACCTTTGCTCCGGCTCAGACTGTGCTTACAGATGTCAAAGATAAGGACAAGGATTATCTTCTGTGGGAACAAATCATTAAGGGAGACAATGCGAACGAGTATCCAACAGCTGCCCAGAATGAGGATGTAGCGGTTATTATCTATACATCAGGAACCACCGGGAATCCTAAGGGGGTAATGCTTACCCATAAAAACCTTTTGTCCAATATAGTCTCTTCGCTTGAAGCGGTTGAAATCCTTGAGAAGGATAGAATCCTTCTCTTCTTGCCCATGTTTCATTCATTTGCAGCTACAGTTTGTTTGCTTGCCCCACTTTATGCTGGTGCCAGAGTAATTGTCTTAAAATCACCAAAACCATTCAATAAGGTGATAAAAGCCATTATGATTCAAAGGGTAAGTGTGTTTGTTGCTATACCACCTGTTTATAATATTCTCTCAAGGCTTAAACTGCCATGGGGATTCCACCTTGTTAATCCAATAAGGCTATGCCTCTCCGGGGCAGCACCCTTAGCTCCAGAGGTGCTGAAAAGGTTTGAGCATACCTTTAAGCTGCCACTCTTAGAGGGCTATGGCTTGACCGAAGCCTCGCCGGTTGTTTCCCTTAATCCCTCGAATCTTTGTCAGCCTGCATCCGTTGGCATTCCTGTCCCTGGTGTTGAGGTTCGGATAGTAGATGAGCAAGGACAGGATGTGCCCCAGGGGGAGGTTGGGGAGATTATTGTCAGGGGACAAAATGTCATGAAAGGGTATTATCATCAACCAGAGGCAACCATGGAGGCAATTCGTGATGGCTGGCTGTTTACCGGTGATATGGGCAGAACAGATGATAATGGATACATATATATCGTTGACCGTAAAAAAGATATGATTATTGTTCATGGATTGAATGTTTATCCAAGAGAGATAGAGGATGTTCTTTATGCTCATGAAAAGGTTGCTGAGGCAGCCGTTGTTGGACAGGAGGGAAAAAACAGGGAGGAGATAGTTGTTGCTATAATTGTCCTAAAAAAGGGAGAAAAAGCAACCATAGAAGAGATAAGGGATTTTTGTCAAAAGAGATTAGCAGCATATAAATTGCCTCGAATTATTGAATTCTGGGAATCTATCCCAAAAAACGCAACAGGTAAGATATTGAAACGAGAGATAAAAAGATTGAGGGAAAAAGAGGATAAGATATGAGTAACTATTCAGGCAGAAAGAATACAGAATACAGAATGAAAGAACCTGCGTGATTTATGTGATTATTTTTGTTTGGATCTAATTGCTAAAGCAGATTATTACGAACAGTTGCGTCATCTGATTTAATTCTGAATTCCGACTCCTGAATTCTACTACCTGAATAGTTACCTAAACCCTTAATATGTCAATCTCAGCATCATCCATTGGTTGAACAAACAATATCTCTTCTTCGACAGCTCTACTATTGACGACTATCCCACTTTCTCCTCTATCATCAGAGTATCTGGCCGTAATACATGCAGCCTTAAGCAGATACTCCCGATTAATCTCACCCCTGCAAATGGCAATTGGTCCCTTCTGATTTGTAACCTGAAGCCTTGTATCATTCTCCTCAATCAGATTAACAAGCCTTTTATTCTCCTCATCATTCCTTGCCACAATAACCTTTAGTTCCTCAGACAGCCTGAAATGCCTGCCCAATTTCAAAAGCTGGATATCATTCCATGAAGGGTCAGGGGTATGGCTAAGTAAATCCCTCATCTTTTTGGCAAACACTCTATCGGTTAAAAGACAGCCACCTGCAGGATTTGGGTATTCAGTAATATTAAGCTGTTTTGCCAGTGCTATTTGGGGCTTTCTTGAACGACCGGAGATGTCCAGTAGCTTCTCCCTGTCTATCCATCCATTTTGCTCTGGAATTGTGGGTGTAAGTAATTTAGCTGATAATGGTCTGAGTAACAACCCTTCAAGCCCACTCTCTTTTTCTATAAGATTCATTGCCCGAAGATGTTGAGACATTGGTCTCTGTCCCAGAACCTCACCAGTGGCAATAAATGATGCCCCTGTCTCTAACATATACTCCTTTGCCTTCTTAAGCATCAAGGCATGACAATCAATACATGGATTAATGCCCTTTCCATAACCATATTTTGGATGCTTGACAATCTCCATAATTTCTTCAAATATGTCAATCATTTTTAATGGGACACCAAACCTGTTAGCAATTCTCTCTATCTCATGCTGACCTTCATTAGTTTTACCGCAAGTGCAAAAGGATGTAACAAAGTTTATTACCTCTACCTCGATCCCATATTGCAACATCAGCCCAACTGTCAGGATACTGTCAAGCCCACCAGATAATAATACCAGAGCCTTTATCTTCATTCGTTTATGATCCCCTTTTCCCCTACCTATTCCCTTTGAGTACGCCTGCCTCTAAAATAAAACAGGATGGGATACCTGTACCACAGCCATAGAGTTTTCTGGATGAGGCTGCAGTCAAAAACAATTTTTCCTGTGCCCTGGTCATTCCCACATAACAAAGCCTGCGTTCTTCTTCAATATCACCATTATTTAATGAGTTCATATGAGGGAATAGCCCCTCTTCCAGCCCGGTCAAAAAAACATAAGGGAACTCCAGCCCCTTGGCATTGTGAAGGGTCATTAGTGTAACGCAAGAAGAATCATTATCCAGCATATCAATATTTGCCACCAGAGAGATACTTCCAAGAAAATCCTCCAGCCGTATGCCCTGTTCCTTGTCTTCAAACTCCACAGCAACATTTATCAATTCCTTTATATTATCCACCCTTTCTTCAGCCTCAGTTGTTTTTTCTTCCTTCAGGCTTTCTAAATATCCGGAATCTGCTATGAGCATATTCAATAATTTAGAAATAGTTGTCGTATCCTTAATAGTCATGAACTTTTTTATCAATTTTACAAACCGTTCCACAGATTTTATCTGTGTATCAGAAAGTGTGTCAATCTCCTCTGCTATCTCCATTGTCTCAAACAGGTGAAGGTTATTGTTCTTAGCATATTTTTCTATTTTTTCAATAAGGGCAGCCCCAATCTTTCTTGACGGTACATTTACAATCCTTTTCAAGGCAACTCCGTCAGATGGATTAATAATAACCTTCAGGTATGACAGAATGTCCTTTATCTCCTTGCGGCTGTAAAAACTCATCCCACCAATAATGGTGTATGGGATATTTGCTGTACGGAAGGTATCCTCCAGCACCCTTGATTGTGCATTAACCCGATAAAGTACCACAAAGTCTGAAAGTTTCCTGTTCTCTCTGGATACAGTATGGAGTATGGTATTTACCACAAAATCCGCTTCCTGATGTTCATTGCGAAGTAATTTGAACTCTACATTCGGACCGGTCTTCTTGTCTGTCCAGAGCTGCTTCCCCTTTCGCTGACGATTAAATTCAATGACTCGATTGGCTGTATCAAGGATTGGTTTGGTCGAACGATAATTCTGCTCAAGCCGAATGGTCTTGATGGACTTATAATCCTTCTCAAAGTTCAGGATATTGCTGATATCTGCACCACGGAAGCTATAGATTGACTGATCATCATCACCAACCACACATATATTTTGATGCTTCTCAGCCAGCATCCTGATTAACAGATACTGGGAATAATTTGTGTCCTGATATTCATCCACCATGATGTGATTGAATCTGGTTTGATAATGGGTTAATATCTGGGGTGATTCCTGAAACAAAAGGATGGTCTTCATGATAAGGTCATCAAAATCAAGACCATTATTTTTTTCCAATTGTTCCTGATAGAGTTGGTAGCATTTTACTAATCTTTCTTCCCAGAAGTTGATGGGCTTGTAATTATTTGGCACAATCATTTTGTTCTTGCACTGGCTGATAAACGAGCTGACAGAGTTTGGTTTTATATCATAGGTTGTCTCTTTTAACACAGCCTTAACCACGCTATTCTTATCTGATTCATCATAAATGGTAAAGTTTTGTTTTGGATAGTGAGCCCTTAAAATCCTTAAGCAGGCAGAATGGAAGGTATTTATCCATAAACCATTAATGTCCATCACCTCATTAAATTGCTCTATTCTTTTTTTCATCTCTGCGGCTGCTTTATTGGTAAATGTAACTGCAAGTATATGTTTGGGTGATATACCCTGACTGAGAAGATGGGCAATACGATAGATGATTACCCTTGTTTTACCTGACCCGGCACCAGCCAGTACCAGAACCGGTCCGTTGATGTGTGTTACAGCATCCCTCTGCTGAGGGTTTAGCTCCTGTAAGATATTCATGTGTTTTCTCCATGTTTTTTATGACTCAAATACGCCAAAATCTTTCGACCTGTTCAATTAGAAATTACATCACAACGATTCATTTTAATCATGTGTTACTCAACTATGACCGCATCATCTATCTAAAATAAACTGCGTCGTTTTTTTGATCTGCTCAGACAGACAAAGCATACTCCTTGAGACGGTCGATCTTCTTAATAATTTCTTCACTGGGTTTACGAGACTGAATATCTTTCTTTAATTCTTCTAATTGATATTCAATATCCAGATTTACTTTCTCTTTCGTATACGATTGTTTAAATTCAGGAATAGAAATCTGTTTTTGAAAATACTTTTTTGCTGTATTCATTTTTCACCTCTCCATGCCTTTTGAATTGATATTGCTCTTTCAATTTCACCCTTTGGTGTTTTTTGTTCCTTTTTAACAAACCCATGGGTAAAAATGATTTGCCCTTGCGACTCATAAAAGTAAAGGCTTCTGGAAATTCTATTCTCAAAATTCACCCTAATCTCAAAAATACCATCTCCGAGATACTTCGATAAGTTTTCTTTGGGCTGTATCCCGTTACTTTTCAACTCAACCAATTTGTCGATATAGGCAAATATTTTAGCACTTTCTTTGAGAGACAAACTCTCCATGAATTCTATCATCGGAACCTTGCCATTGATTTCTGCAAAATCATAAGTAAAATTCATTTAATGCCTCGCTCAATCACCTTATTTATATGCAATCCGATAAATAACTTGACATAACAGTTGTAGGGACAGGGCTTGTCCCTGTCCGAAGAGGCAACGAATAATTGCAAAAGTCGTAGACAACCACAAAGCCAGACCAAACGGACATTCCCGATTTAACCCCAATTCTTCCCCTAAAAATCAATATTGACTTTGAGTAAATCGTTCAACTTTTCTTCTAATTCCTGTTTTACTTGTTCAATGACCTGATGCTTTTTGGATATTTCCTTTTGTGCAGCTAAATCATAATTACCATTTGGCAGAATAGGAACTTTAATTGATATTTTTTCTACCTTTTCTTTGCTCGCTGTTTTACTCCATCTAAAACCTTGTTTAAGCAATACTTCTTGAATCTCATGTTTCATATAATTCAGGTCAATAATAGGGCTAATTTCTGGTTTGACAATTAAAGGTCTGTGATGGTCATTTGTTGTAAATTTTTGTTTGTGCCAAAACACATAACCAACCGAACCCTCCCTGTTCCATCCCAAACAGTTTTCAAAATACTTTACTCCTTTTAAGTTATCTTCTATGAATCCGATTGGTGTCTCCTCTTTTCGTCCACCATATACTGGAATATTACCTAAATTTTCTTGAATAAATCTTGCAGTTAATCCTTTAATTGAGGGGAAAATAAAAATATCACTAATTAGAACTTCTTTGAAATTATTATCGAATAAGTCATTATTTAAGTTTTTTTTTGTAATTCCTTTAATTCCTCTTGGTATGTGAGAATATCATTTGCAACATCACCAAGTAAAATAGCAAAGTCGCCAATATCGAGTTTCGTATTTCCTTCAAATAGTCCTAATTCTTCTTTTTCTTTATCTGTCCACCATCTATCAATCATCCAATTATATTCCGGTTTAAATTTATCAATAGGTTGTATTTTACACCTTTTATCATCCGTTTTTAAGTGTTGTTTAGCAGCAATAAATTGTCTGAATAAAATTACAGAATCCTCAAGATGATTAACTTCTGTGTCAAATCTATAATTATCCAATGTTTCGCCAATATCGCTTACTAAATAAGTAAATACCGGCTCTTTTTGCGTTACGCTTTTATCCGTTTTTTTAGTAACTGCTAAAATGTAGGTTTTTTTAATTGTGGTAAAGAAAGTTTTTGCAGACAATGAAATAATTGCATCAATAAAACATTCATCAAGAATAAATTTTCTCAATCAGTTTTGCCGTCTCAATGTCTTTTGGATTGAAAACTTGCTTTAGTTCATTCCCTGCTTCATCTTTTATCGGTTCACCGGTTAAAGCATTAATCCAACTTGTTTTTTTGTATCAGTTATGATAAGAAGTCTTGATTTTAATTTTCTGGTAACCTCAATCCAATCAGTAACCTCTTTATCAATTTGGTTCTTTGTTTTTAATTTTTTTGGAATTTTATTGGATACAACGGCAATAACTTTATTGTTACTTGTAATAAGTCCATCGGGCTTTCTTCTTTCAAATTCTTTGTAGTCAATAGTGGGGATAATTTTATGTTCTTTCAGCACCTTTAAGGTAGTTGCTCCGATATTGTAAAAATTCCATTTACCGAGTTTTTCGGGGTTGTCTAAAAGTCCTCTTTGTAATAATTCTTCACTCATCTCTTTTATCCTTTTTGGTGTAAGAAAGCCTCCATGCCTCCGTGATTAATCTTTCTTGGTTCTTCTATTCCCTCACCCCAAATCTTCTATCGCCTTTATTGCTGCATCCTCTCTTTCCAGAACTCGCAAGAAGGCAACCACTACATCAGGATCAAACTGGCTGCCTGAACCGGATTTAATCTCCGCGATTGCCCTTTCCCTTGGCATTGGGTCACGATATGGGCGTTTGGATACCATGGCATCAAAGGAATCAGCTACGGTCAATATCCTTGACTTGAGCGGGATCTTTTTCCCTTTTAAGCCATGCGGATAACCATTGCCATCGTATCGCTCATGATGATACAGAATTATTTCAGATACATCATTAAACATATCTATATGCCTGATTATCTCTGCCCCAATAGTTGGATGTTTTTTTATCTGTTCCCACTCATCCTTTTCCAGAACACCTGGTTTTGTAAGAACCCCGTCTTTTATTCCTATCTTGCCAATATCATGGAGAAGCCCGATTATACCCATGAGGTTCTTTTCATCTGACGAAAAATTCATTTCACTGGCAATATCCAAAACATGTTTTTGTACCTGGGATGAATGTCCCATGGTATATGGATCCTTGGCATCAATAGCTGATGATAATGCCTTAACCGTATTTAAGAATAGCTCTTTGAGTTTAATATTCAAGCCTATTAATTCAGTCATCTTTTCTTCTAATGTAGCATAGGTCTTGGATCGTTCAATAGCACCACCAATCTCTGCAGCAAATATAGAGGTAAGTATCAGGTCATCCATGGTAAAACTTACCCTTGTTTTTGTTCTATCCATACTTAAGATACCATTAACCTCATCCCTCATCTGAAGAGGTACGAATACAGATGATAGTACCTCTGGTCGCTTTATTACATTAGTAAATCTTGGATCATCAAATGTATTGCCGACTATGAGTAATGGTTCATTCTGATTAAGTACCCAGCCAGCTACATCCTCACCCCTCTTTATCCTCTGGGTTTTGACAATCTCTTCATTAATCCCCTTGCCTATCTTAATATAAAGCTCATCAGTTTCCTTATCTAAAAGCATCAACCTGCCCTCATCAGCATGCATAACCCTGACAATTGTTCCCATAATCACACCAGAAAGGTCATTAAAATCTGTGGTTGAGCTTAAAATTCTTGTGGCTTCATGTATAGCAGAAAGCTCAGCTATCTTTTTGTCCAGATTAAAGGAAAGATGCCTTTTTTGGAGGATATTCTTTATTGTTGTCTTGAGCTTATCTATTTCAAAGGGTTTGTGAAGATAATCATATGCCCCTTCTTTCATTGCCTCAACCGCACTCTCTACAGAACCATAAGCTGTAAGCATAACCACATCTATATCAGGGTCTATACCCTTTAACCGCTTCAATGTCTCTATCCCATTTAAGCCAGGCATCATCAAATCTATAAAGACAATATCCATTCTGCACCCTTCTACTACCTTACAGGCATCAAACCCATTAGATACAGTATGGATAGTTATTCCTTCATTTTGAAATGCCAGCTGATAAATCTCAAGAATATCTGTATCATCGTCTATAAACAGGATGTTTGGCAATAGTTCCATGATTTACTCCCTTTGGTTAATAAAAAGATTTTTTGCACGCAGATTACGCAGATTGAACGGATTTACGCAGATTTTTTAGTAAATTAAATAAAGCGAATTTATCGGATTTTTATCTGCGTCATCTGCGTCATCTGCGTACAAAAAATCCTATCATCTTTTCATCACTGCCCCTGAATATTGATCTCGTGATAATACCTCAATCCCATGCGTGTCTACAACATTGAGCGTATAATAATACATCAGATTAGTCACGAGGTTTTCATCTATGATATAATCGGTAGTGATATTATCTTTGACCAAACTGCCGATTTCTCCCTGAACAATAGAACGATACAGCCGTACATGAGAAAAATTATTTCCACCCGGATTTTTCCATTGAACCTGCAAACTATCTCTACCAGTATCAATGATTTGCACATCTTTTATCCCATCTGGTGCTTTAGAAAATGTTTTACAGCCACAAGTGTCAGAATAATCTGACTCACCCTTAGGATTATAGGTTGCCAGACGATATTCATATTTGGTTGCAGCAGAAAGCCCGGTATCTGTAAACTTGGTTGTATTTACCAGCACAGTGGTTACAACATTGAATTCACCCTCCCCAGTCTTTCTCTCTATAACAAACCCTGTTTCATCGTTAGAGTTATCTGACCATGAGAGTTCCACTGCCGAAGATGAACAAGCCTTTATGCTCAGGGTTGAGGGTGCATCTGGTTGGGAGTCTCCTCTTTCTAAGGCATACATCTTTCCATCCATGCAGCCAAAATATACCATGCCATTCTTGCTGATAGTTGGTGAAGAGGCAATACGGCTATTAGCTGTATATGCCCATATAATCTCACCATTCCTATCCATAGCATATATTGTTGATTCTCCGCTAATATACACTACACCAGAGGAATCGATGGATGCAGCAGAATATATCCAGCCAATCTGCCGTGACCAGTCATGCTGCCCCACAGCATTTATCTTATAGATCTTACTTGTTCCGGATGGCTCATTTGAGACCACGAATATCCCGCCATCAGGACCAACCATAATGGATTGATTTATCCAGCCTGAGGTAGCGTATTTCCATTTCAAGATACC
>JBDRAP010000163.1:0-2195 GCA_043823615.1 bacterium | reverse complement strand
CTAGACATACAAAAGCTCTACAAATTTTGCTTTCTGTATAAAATAATGTTACGCTGAGGGGCGGCATTGTAGTTACTATGAGTAGAATTCCCCAAAACCTGCCACAATTCCTCACAGATATGAGGGGCAAATGGAGAAAGCAGGAGGATTAAATTCCTCAATGCCTCATGCAAAACAACCAAACCTACAGTATCATCTTCCTTGTACTGATAAATCTCATTCACCAATTCCATGCAGACAGCAATAACAGTATTAAAATGAAAGACCTCGATATCCTAAGTAGCCTTTTTAATAGTACGATGGGTAAAGGAATGTATTGCCTTGGCTGCAGCAGATAAATTCTCATAATTTATATCCTGCTTTATGTTCCCTGCTTGCATATCCCTTATTCGAGGTGCGTGCTGCTGAACAATCCTCCACACCCGATTCAGGAATCGCCATGCCCCTTCTACCCCTTGTTCAGACCATTCCAGATCCTTTTCCGGGGGGGGCAGCAAACAGGATAAATATCCGTACAGTATCAGCCCCATATTTATTAACAATATCATCCGGGTCAACCACATTTCCCTTGGATTTAGACATCTTGGCTCCATCCTTGATAACCATCCCCTGAGTAAGAAGGTTGGCAAATGGCTCTTGATGATTAATTAAGCCAATATCTGCCATAACCTTAATAAAGAAACGGGAATACAGAAGATGCAGGATAGCATGTTCTATGCCGCCGATATATTGATCAACAGGCAGAAAATGATCTGCCAGATTTATATCTACTGGCTGCTTGTCATTATGAGGAGAGGTGTATCTGGCAAAATACCATGATGAATCAACAAAGGTATCCATGGTATCTGTTTCTCTTCTGGCATCCTTGCCACAGACAGGGCATTTTGTGTTGGTAAACTCAGGGGATGAGGCAAGAGTTTTTCCACCAGAGATATTTAATCCCTTTGGCAATCTTACTGGTAATTCGTCCTCTTTTACCGGGACCAATCCACAACTCTCACAATAAATCATGGGTATTGGAGTCCCCCAATACCTTTGCCTTGAAACCAGCCAGTCTCTTAATCGATAGTTGACCTTTCTCCTGCCTATGCCTTGTTTCTCCATCCATTCAATAATTGCCTCTTTTGCCTCAACATTCTTAATGCCATTAAATGTCCCAGAGTTTGTCATTACCCCTTGTTCTTCGTAGGCACAGGTCATGCTATCAAACAGTTGGCAGTTAGCAGTCGGCAGTTGGCAATCGGGTGACTGAACCTGCCTGAGTCCTGGCTGAATCACTATCCTCATCGGCAAACCATATTTCTTAGAAAACTCAAAATCCCGCTGGTCATGGGCAGGGACAGCCATAATTGCCCCGGTTCCATATTCCGCTAAACAATAGTTTGCAATCCAGACAGGGACATGCTCTCCATTAACAGGATTTACAACATGTGCACCGGTAAAGATGCCCTTTTTTTCAACCTCTTCATCTAAAGCTACCCTAACCTTACACTGCTCTATAAACTGACTGATTTGCTCTTCATTCTCAGCACCCTTAATTAATTCATCAACCATTTGATGTTGTGGGGCAAGAACAATATATGTTGCCCCAAATATCGTATCAGCCCTTGTGGTAAATACCTTGATTATCTTATCGTTATCAGTCGTCAGCCTGAAGTCTATCTCGCACCCATAACTCCTGCCTATCCAGTTTTTCTGCATACTCAATACCTTATCAGGCCAATTCCCCAACAAGGAATGATCATTGAGCAGCCTGTCGGCATAGGCTGTAATCCTGAAGAACCACTGAGAAAGCCTTTTTGTTCCGGCATGTGTGCCGCATCGCCAGCAGCAGCCACCCTCTACCTGCTCATTGGCCAGAACAGTCTGACATTTATCACACCAGTTGACATCTGCCTCTTGCTTGTAGGCAAGACCTTTTTCATAAAATTTCAAAAAAAGCCATTGATTCCATTTATAATAATCCTCATTACTCGTAGCCAATTCCCTGTCCCAATCATAAGAACATCCCATGCGTTTCAACTGGGATTTCATATAACTAATATTGCTTTTTGTCCATTCATCAGGATGAACATTCTTGGAAATAGCCGCATTTTCAGCAGGCAATCCAAAGGCATCCCAACCCATAGGATGTAGAACGCTTACCCCATGCATCATCTTGTATCTGGCAATCACATCACCAATGGTATAATTTC
>JBDRAP010000162.1:0-2737 GCA_043823615.1 bacterium | reverse complement strand
CCTCCTTGTGCAATTATCAGGCAAAGAATATTATATCAAACTTTTTAATTAAATGCAACAAAAAAATATTTGTTGACAAATCAGCAAATATTTAGTAATATAGTAAAAAATGTGTAACAGCTCAGCTAACCGCAGAGGCGCAGAGGCGCAGAGAAAAACTTAAAGTTTATTGGCCATACGAAGAACTGGGCCAAGTGTCTTATGTATTTCAATGGCTGCACACCAATTATCTTTTCTGTGATCTGATTAGTTTCCATTCTCTGTGCCTCTGCGTCTCTGCGGTGAACTATTACGAAAATGCTTGTGTCCCGGAGGTACAACATGAAAACATTTGTTCTGGATACTAATGTCTTGCTTCATGATCCAAACGCCATATTTGTCTTTGCAGACAATGAGGTTGTGGTGCCTTTATGCGTAATAGAAGAGATAGATGAACAAAAGAAACGGGTTGATGAAATTGGCAGAAATTCCAGGCATGTTGCCAGGAGTTTAGATGAATTAAGAAAAAAAAATTCATTATTAGATGGGGTAAAGATGGAGAATAATGGATTATTACGGATAGAGATCCCGCCTTCTGTCTCATCCAGTGCCTTTCCATCAGGTCTTGACCCACAAAAGGTGGATAATCAGATATTAGCCTTAGCCATTCATCTGAAAAAGATTAGGAAAAATCAGATTATCCTTGTCAGTAAAGATATTACCATGAGAATAAAGGCAGATGCACTTGGTCTGTTTTGTCAGGATTATGAACGGCATAAGGTTGATGTGGATAATTTCTACACAGGAACCGCTGTTATGGAGACAGATGCAGAGGTTATAAATAAATTTTATGCTGATGGCAGGCTAACAGTGGATGATACCTATTTTGAGGCAAATCAAAACATTACTATTGTTGACAGTCTTAATCCATCCCATTCTGGTATTGGACGATACAACCTCAAGGAAAGAGCAATCCTTCCCCTTAAATCAGCTAAAGCCAATCTCTGGGGAATAAGAGCACACAATAAAGAACAACAGTTTGCAATAGATATTCTTTTAGACGATAGTCTTCAGCTTGTAACCTTGATTGGTATCGCAGGAACAGGAAAAACCCTGCTTGCCCTTGCCGCAGGTCTGACAAAGGTAATCAAGGATGAGCAATATCAGAAACTCCTAATAACCAGACCAATCATTCCTGTTGGTAAGGATATTGGTTTTTTACCTGGTGATGTAGAGGCAAAGCTCATGCCCAGAATGCAGCCCATATCCGATAACCTGTCATTTCTCTTTTCCATTCAGCATGAAGAACAATTTTCAAATGTAAGTCTGGAATCCCTGATCAATGATGAGATAATTGAGCTGGAAGCCCTTTCATACATCAGGGGCAGGTCCATTCCCAATCAATTTATCATTGTTGATGAGGCACAAAATCTAACCCCACATGAAATGAAAACAATTATTACCCGTGCAGGCAGTGGTACCAAGATAGTTATTACAGGTGATCATTATCAGATTGATAATCCATACCTTGATTCATGCAGTAATGGCTTGACCTATTTGATAGAAAGATTCAAAGGGGCAGAAATATTTGGACATATAACACTTGTTAAGGGTGAAAGGTCTCCTTTGGCAGAGATTGCTGCAGAGTTGCTGGATTAACAAGATAATCGTTCCAGTAGTCAGAATACAGAATACAGAAGTCAGGAGTCAGAAGTCAGAAGTCAGAATGAAAGAACCCGCGTGATTTATGCGATTATTTTCGAGCTGTGCAATTAGATTTATCCACTCAAATGAAATCCTAAAGGATTAACTCCAAGGATTAACTCCAAGGATTAACTCCAAGGATTAACTCCATGAAATTTCGGAATTCAGGCTTTAGCCTTTCATCTGTGGTAGTTTATGAAATCCGTGGACATATTCCCTATTTCTAATTGCACAGGTCGAAATCTTTCGACCTGTGCAATTAGAAATTACTACAGAGGCATGAATTGTTTTTTTTGCCATACCCTACAATAATGCCACCCCTTCGGGGTTATTCTCGCCATTAAAGCCTGAAGGGCTGACATTATTATAGCCACGGTAATACAATAATGTTTTAACCCTGAAGGGGTGGAATTATTACAGATTCATTGTGGCAAATTCTAATTGCACAGGTCGATTATTTTTGTTTGGATTCAACTGATTACGAACAGTTGCGTCGCCTGATTTAATTCTGTATTCTGTATTCTTGCTACCTAAATAGTTACATTTTTTATAAAAATTCCCTGCCAATCTCTAACCGATTACCTGTGATGTCGATTTTATACTTGACATCCCTCTGGTTATCAAGTATACTAATATTGTCAGTTAATTATTGGTTGCAGAGGTGACAAATGCTGTTTGAGCTTGACTCCAAAAATACACTAAGATGGGCATTGAGGTATAAATCAGAAAAGTTGTACCTTCGTTTCTTCTCTTTATTGGTAGAATATGAAAAAATTTCCCATGATGATGTAATTTATCAATGCTATCGAGGCTCAAAACACTGTGAAGTGGTGAAAACATACTCAATCGTTTAATCCCAAATATTACCAAAAGGGGTATGTCTGCTACAGAATGCTTTTGTCTCTTATCTGCAGTCTGGCTTCATGATATTTCCCCTATTTTTAAGAAAAAATCACATCCAAAGGATCACCATTATGAATATCTTTATAAGTCTTATGAGGATTGGTCATTAGATGAGCCGTTTGCCTATGCCATAAAACAGGTATGCTGCGGA
>JBDRAP010000161.1:0-11042 GCA_043823615.1 bacterium | reverse complement strand
ATCTTATGCGAGTAATCTTGTTAAAGAATTAGAAAAACAAACTCGTTCTGCAAATACATTTATTGGAGTTATTGGTGCAACAAGTCTTATAGCCAGCGTTATTAGCATCCTAAGCATGATGCTCCTTTCTGTCTCCACCCGCACCACTGAGATCGGTATTCGCCGTGCAGTTGGAGCAAGGAAGAAAGATATTTTTTTTCAATTCCTTAAAGAGGGGGTACTTATCACGAGTAAAGGTGGTATAGGGGGAATACTATTAGGACTATTAGCCGTATATCTTTTAGGTAAATATACAGGCTGGGAGATGGTAGTCCCGTGGCATGGATTGGTTCTTAGTGTATCTGCCATTGGGGTTATTGGTATAATTGGCGGCTTGTATCCAGCTATGCGTGCGGCCAACATCCCTCCGGCCATAGCGGTGAAATATGAATAAAAAAGGTTGCGAGTTGAGGGTTATGAAAAAAAGGCAGCTACTATTCATTAGTACAATCATTTCCCTTTGTTTGCAAACTCAAGGGATAGCAGGTGGGTCCACATCTTCCTTGTCTTTTTATATCCAGACTGCCTTGGAAAACAACCTTGACATCAAATCCGAGCATCTCTCCTTATCCAAAGAAGAGATCAGCCTTAATAGAGCAAAGAAAGAGGTGTTCTATCCAGAGATTGGGACTGCTGTTGTAGTTGGTGGTAACAATAAGAAAACAGATTGGATAAAGGATGAAGAAGGGATTGAACGAAAACAAATAACTGCTGCCAAAGAAAAACCATCTGTTGAGATTGATTCAGCTATCTCAAGACCACATCCATTTGGTGGCAAGATAAGCCTGAATCTCAAAGCAATTGAAGGTTTAAGCACAGGCAG
The DNA here is from genome assembly GCA_043823615.1 of bacterium. Classification (GTDB taxonomy): domain Bacteria; phylum UBA9089; class CG2-30-40-21; order CG2-30-40-21; family CG2-30-40-21; genus CG2-30-40-21. The sequence goes on along the minus strand of JBDRAP010000161.1, from coordinate 10,180 downwards.
TCAGGATGTATGGGAGGCGAGAGTAGAATCCGAAGAACTCCTTTCAAAATCTGCCCGCCAGATCATTAAGACCCCTTTATTTGATGAACAGCTGCAGCTTGATACTGCCAAATTAAACCTACAGGAACGAATAAACGAGACAATCTCTGAGGTAATTAATTCATATACACAGCTGCAACGATTAGATTTTACTCTTGTCATTAGACATAAGGAGCTTGAGGATTTGCAGGGTAATATCGAAATATCCAGGCTTAAGCTTGAAAAAGGGCTTATCCCTGAGATGGATATCTTTCAGATGGAATTGCAAGGCTCATCTGTTTTAAGCGAGATGGAGACGATAAAGAAGGACAAAAGGGGGCAAATGGCAAGATTTTTGCAAATATTGGGTGAAGATGTGCTCACACAAAGACGCGGAGAACTACAACCGACTGTTGAAGATTTGCTTACGCGGAGACGCGGAGAACGCGGAGAAATACAATCGACCGTTGAAGATGTGCAGGATAGCCGTGAACTTTTGGACAGGATCAAGGTGTTGAAAGGATTTGTAGGGTCTTGCCCGCAACTATCAGGAACGCAAAGTGTTATGTCTATCCCACAAGTCAAAATAAAATACATCCAGCTTGAGCTGTCGAAAAGAAGGCTGCAAGAGGCAGTTTCAAAGAATGCACCTGTGCTGACACCTGCATTTACGGTAAATAGGTCTGGAAATACTACGAATGAGGAATTCAGGGCATCTGTTAAATTCCCTTTGTATGATAAAGGAATAAAAAAGGAGGAGGTAAAACTGGCTCAAGCCTCCCTATCCCAGTCAGAGATTGAACTAAAAAATTTGATTATTAATACACAGATAGATATTGCCGCAACCTTGGATGAGATTAAGGATACGGAAAGAAGGATTGGCGTGATAGACAAGGAGATAGGCTTATCAGAGAAGATATACGGGATTGCCATGATAAAACACAGCCGAGGGCTTATCTCTGCCAAAGACATGTTGGAATATCAATCAGATGTATTTTGTAAACGAAAAAGTATCTTTGATGAGCAAACAGAATTATTCCTTGATTATGTAAAACTACTTAAAGCCACAGGAGAATTATACCGTGTTTACCAAGAAAATATTCTCTAATGCATTTTTGGGTCTGATATTTATCATCATTGGCTGGATATTGTGCAATATTTGCCATAATCTCAAACAACAAAAGGAGATACCTGAGGTAACAACCGTTGAGGCAGGTGAGGGTAAGATACGGGAAAAGATTGGATTGTCTACAAAGGTACAGGAAAAAGAGGTGGTAAATATCACCAGTTCTGTGGAAAAGGGAAGGGTTGACAGGGTATTTGTCAGGACTGGTGATTTCGTAATATGCGGACAAATATTGGTCGAATTAAGAAGGGATGAGCTGACTAATACCCTTAGAAAAGAGGAGCTTAATCTTGAGCAGGCAAGAAAAAAACAGGCACTTCTGATGGATATTCCCAAACACCCTGAGAGGATTGAAAAGGATGAGGAGAAGAAAAAGATAGAATGGAATCTGGCACAGGCAGAACAAATACTTGAGGATAATAAAGAGCTGTACGCCAAACAGGCAATTGCCTGGCGAGAGGTAGAAAAACAGGGGTTAGAGGTAAAAGAGGCAAGGATGAACCTGAACAAGGTCTTGCGGGAGACCGAAGAGTTAACCAAAAAGCTTTATGACCAAAAAAAGGAGCTTGAGGTTGACATTCCCTCTTTGTGCCAGCGAATCGATGACCTGAAGGAGCAGATTAAAAACTGTGTGGTCTATTCTCCTATCAGCGGCATAGTTCGAAAGACAGCAATAGAAAAGAATCAAAAGGTAGAATATGGGACATTACTCTTGAGCGTAGGGGATCAATCATCACTGATAGCCAAAGGCAGCCTGAAAGAGTCTAATTTTTTCTTAGTCAAGATAGGGCAGGCAGTGGAATTAAACTCAGAGGCTTTGGGCAAGACATTTAAGGGCAAGGTGTTAAAGATGATACCAGCTTATACGATTGGCAGCAAAGAGGAAAAAGTAGACAAGGATGGCGGTTGGGAGGTCATATGCTCTATTCTTAATCCTGATGGGTTAAGTATCGGGATGGAGCTAACAGCTGAGATTATTGTCAGGGAAAAACAAGCAAGCGGTATTGTTGTTCCACCTGAAGGCTTATATGAAGAAGATTGTGTGCTGGTGGTGGAAAATGGGAGAATAAGAAAGAAAAAGATAACCATTGGTGAGGGTACAACTGACCAGATTGAGGTGCTGGAAGGACTTAAAGTTGGGGAAAGGGTGGTTGTTCAGTACCCAGAGGATGTAAAGGAAGGAATGAGGGTTAGGGAGGCGACTAAATGATTGAGATGAAAAACATTACCAAGCTCTACCAAGTAGGTGAGTCAAGGGTTGAGGCATTAAAAGGGATTAATCTTTCTATTAATGAGGGTGAATTTGTGGCGATTATGGGGCCATCCGGAAGCGGCAAGAGTACACTCCTGTCCATTGCAGGCTGTCTGGATATACCCACAAGTGGCAGATATACTCTGGATAAAAGGGATGTCTCTCAGTTGAGTGATGATGAACTGTCTTTGCTTCGTAACGAAAAGATTGGGTTTGTATTTCAGTCGTTTCATCTATTGCCAAGGTTTAATGCACTGGAGAATGTAGAACTTCCATTAATCTACCGGGGGACTCCTAACGATGAACGAAAAGAAAGGACAAGGGAATGCCTTGAGCAGGTGGGATTAGGGCATAGGATTGAGCACTCGTCCTCTGAATTATCCGGCGGTGAACAGCAACGGGTGGCTATTGCCAGGGCATTAGTAAATTCACCAAGGCTTATTCTCGCAGATGAGCCTACAGGAAGCTTGGATTCAACCTCAGCCGAAGAGATTATGGACATACTCTGCAAACTTAATGAAGAAAAGAAGATGACTGTGGTGATTATTACCCATAATCAAGCAGTGGCTGAAAGGACAAAGAGGATATGCCACTTAAAAGATGGACAAATTGTTGATGAAAATATATGATTGTTTTTATTTAGCCCGAAAGGATCTGGTGAATTTTAAGCTAAGAAGTGGGCTTATCATTCTATGTATCTCCATTGGTATCATAAGCTCTACCCTTAACCTGTATCATGCCTCAAAAAGGGCAGAGGAGAGCATCGTTTCGCTTAGTAATATTGGCAGTCAAATGGTCTCTATCTGGGTGAGGGATAACGACGCTCGTCTGCAAGATTTTTTCTTCTTTTCCTCTTATTTTCCACTGGTCTCTTATGAGTCTTGTGAACAAAAAAGAATAAGGTATTTGAGAAAAAGCAAAGAGGGTGTGAGTATCATTGGCGGTCTGCCCGAATACAAAATAGTTCATTCCCTGAACACGGAAATGGGAAGATTTATCAGCAGGGGTGATGTGGAAAAAGGGCGAAGGGTTTGTGTGGTTAATACTGCCCTTAGAGAAGAATTAGGGATAAGGGTTGGAACATGGATACTGGTTGGCGAGACTAAACTCAGGGTAATTGGGGTGGTTAGGGAAATGGGTGCTGTTGAGGCAAAGGTAATTATCCCTTTGTCCATATACAAGGATGTGGTACAACATGAGAAAAAGAATCTTGAGATAGTGCTATTAACAAATGGTGATCCTAATGTTTTACGGAAAGAGATAGAGCGGATGCTGAAGAGGAGATTTCCATGTAAAAAGCAAGGGATGGATAAGGAAAAGCTATTCCATGGAGATGAAAGGTTTACAGTTTCAACGGCTGAAGGGTTACTGGACATGGTGAATCAGCAGAGGGCTACAGCAAGGATGATTACCCTTGGGATAGGGATATTAACCCTAATCATGGCAGGCGGTGGGATAATAAACCTGATCATGCTTTCCATACGGCAAAGGTACAGGGAGATAGGCATAATGCGTGCCTGTGGAGCAAGAAGGGACGATATATTCCATCTCTTTTTGCTGGAAGGGGTTCTGCTTTCCATGTATGGCTTGTGTCTGGGCGGGGCGATCTCCTTCCTTTTCGTGGGACTATCTGAAGGCTGTAGATTTGATATTTTCATCGGTGCCTTGTTCTGGTCAGGGATTATCTGTATTCCACTTGGGCTTTGCGGGTATTATCCGGGCATGGTTGCGGCTAAGGTATCACCGTGCGAGGCTATAAGAGAAGGGCAAAGGTAATTGGAGGCAAACACATCTAATGCCAAGTCGCATTCAAAATGATAACAAGGCGGAAGTGGTTCATGACATTGTTGTAGGGATAGTCCCCTGTGCCTGCCCTCTGTCTTTGACGACGAAGCCAACACAGTCTGGCGTTTGAATGCAACTTGGTATGAAAATGCTGCACGAAATGTGATGTTAATTACCTACGCAATTGTTCACCGAGAATTGCTGCCCGTGCATGCCCTCTGTCTTACTTTACGCCTTCATGTGCCAGAGATGCTACTTCCTTTTTGTGTCGCATAATGCCTCCATATCAAAAAGCCGGACATTAATCGTTGAATTTGTCTGCAGATTGTTTTTTAATCTGTGGTAATCTGTGAAATTTGTGGATATATTCCATGTTTCCGTTTGCACAGGTCAAAAAAACTTGACAATACCATAGAAATGTTGTATAGTTTATTTTGATACCTACCTAATGCAACTATTTCTATAGGAGGAACATGATAATATCTACCTGTTTGTTTATCTTTATCATTGGAGCAATGCTGGGCAGTTTTTTTAATGTCTGCATTCATAGGCTGCCACGGGGAGAAGGGTTGATGTTTCCGGGATCACATTGCCCTTGTTGTAATAATCCCATAAAGCCGTGGGAAAATATTCCCATCTTAAGCTATATCTTACTCAGGGGTAGGTGTAACCACTGTAAGGAGAAAATATCAGGAAGATATATTGCTGTAGAAACCCTGACCGGGATTCTATATCTTGGATTATTCTTAAGATTTGGACTGGGGTTTGATTTTTTCTATTTTCTATTCTTTGTCTCTGTGCTTGTTGTCATTACCTTTATTGACTTTGAACATTTTCTTATTCTGAATAAGATTACCTATCCTTCGATGGTTATTGGATTAATAGCCTGCCTAATAGAAAAGGATTTGGTTGATGGTATGATTGGGTTATTGGTTGGAGCAGGGATTATTTATTTTATCGTGGTTGTTTCTGCTATTGTTCTCAAGATGATAAACCATCCATGCAAAGAAGATGGCGGGATGGGGCTTGGTGATGTGAAGCTGGCCGGGGTAATGGGTGTGTTCCTTGGCTGGAAGTTTGTGTTGGTTGCCCTGTTCTTGGCTTGTCTCTTTGGTTCAATCGTTGGATTGGTTCTTATTCTTTCAGGACTAAAGAAGCGTACAGATTACATTCCTTTTGGTCCATACCTTGCCTTGGGGTCGTTAGTGGTAGTGTTATGGGGGGAGAGGATATTGGGATGGTATATAGGGTTGCTTGGATGGTAGGGCAGGCATCTTGCCTGCAAGGGTGAAAAAATGAAAAAAACCAAACGAGTCAAACAATCACAACCACAACCCAATACGGTTAAAGGTTCTTCGTGGGCAAATATCCTTTTCCCTGATGAGCATGTTATTCCTGTATACTTTTCTATATTTCGGATAATATATGGTATTGCTGTTTTCCTTGCAATATTTTTTATCTACCTCAAAACACTTTACCCAACCATTGGCTTGCTTGACAGCGGGGATATGGTTTCCTCTGCATATAATCTTGGTATCCCGCATCCACCAGGGTATCCATTCTATTGTTTGCTTGGGAAATTATGGCTGACGCTCCTTCCTTTTGGTAATATTGCCTTTAAGATGAATATCTTTTCGGGGCTGGCTGCATCCATTGCCTGTATGATGGTTTACTTCATTGTGCTCAAGGTTTGTCCTATGCCTGTCAAAGGCAGACTCAAGTATATTATCTATTGTTTTCCTGCAATAGTTTCAAGCCTCCTGCTTGCCTTTGCCGGCACCTTCTGGAAACAGGCAGTTATTGCAGAAAAGTATACCCTGAACGCTGCCTTTGCTACCATTCTTATCTTCATCCTGATCAAATGGCAGGAATTAGCAACCTGCAAGCAAAAGGGGGTTGCCAAAGGTAGTGCTTCCAATGTGCTTTTGTATCTGTTTGCCTTATGTTTGGGGTTTTCCTTTACTCATCACCTTCAAAGCATATTTCTTGTGCCTGCGGGTATATACCTTATTACAGCTGTTAATATGAGGATGATCACACGGCTTAATTGTCTCACATATCTCAGGATGGCGTTGTTTTTTATTCTCCCCTTATTGCTGTATTTTTATCTGCCCAGTCGCGCCTCGGTTAATCCCTTAACAGACTGGGGTGACCCTGATACATGGGAAAAGTTTATCAACCATATTACGGCAAAACAGTATGGACATTACTTTACCTCATCGCCAGTCAAGCTGATAGAGCATCTCTGGAATCATCTCACCAGCTTTTTCCCGGCTCAATTTACTTGGTGGCTTTTATGGTTTGGCATTGCCGGCTTTTTCTTCCTCTTAAAGACATCCAAGAGAACAGCTATTTTTCTATGCTTGATCATGGCAGCAGATATTCTTCATTCAATTCGATATGACATCCTGAATATTGATGATTATTACATCCCTTCCTTTATTATATTTGCGATATGGATGGGTGTGGCTATTGTACGAATCTGTAATTGGACAGTTAAATTCCATCGCCACTTACCATTGATATTGACCTGCATCAGTGTGAGCTTGCCTATTATTCCATTTTGCAGCCATTATCATCAGCAGGATAAATCTAAACACTACTTTGCCTATGATTCTGCTGCAAATACCCTTAATATGTTCGAGGACAATGCAGTTATGTTTTGTGCCAGTGATGATATTGGTTTTCCCATGTGGTATCTTTTGTTCGTAGAGCAGATGAAGCCTGAAACCATGATCATTGACAAGGCATTTCTGCAATACCCATGGTATACAGAATTATTAAAACAGCGGCATCCTGATGAGTTTGCCTTTTCCATGAGTCAGGCAGGATATTCTACTACTCTGGATGATTATACCCTGAACTTTATCAGAGCCAATATCCAGCGGCGTGCTATTTATTTAGAATATCAGCAATCCCTTGATACAGAATTTTCCCTTATACCTGCGGGCGTCTTCTGTCAGATAATACCCAAAATAACTCAAGAGGAGATGAAAAAGATATTGGGTAAGATGGATATAAATTTCAATCTTCGCGGGGTAAGGGATGAATCTATTTACAAGGATTGGCGAACAGAGGTTATCTTCAAGAACTACGGGGCAGCCTATTCCCAGCTTGGAAGCTATTGTGGTAATGTAAATATGTATGAACAGGCAGAGAAATGGTTTCAAAAGGCATTGGAGCTGAACCCGGATGAAGTAGGTACCTACCTTGGTCTTGGCTTGGTGATGGAGCATACAAACAGGGCTGATGATGCACGGAAATTGTATCAAAAGGCATTAAAAATAAATCCGAATGATCCACAGATTCAGAAAAGATTGCAAGCTGTGCAATCAGAAAGAGGGAATAATCCACAGATTTCACAGATTACACAGATTAAAGACAATCTGCAAGACAAATTCAACAACTAATGTCTGGAGTAAATTATTATATGCCTTTCAGATTTTTCTTCTCTCTTCTCTCTGTAATCTGTGAAATCTGTGTAATCTGTGGATTATCTTGATTTTACCGATGGAGGGGGAACTTCCGTTCAAATGAAAAAAAAGCGAACAAAAAAACAACAAATAAATATCGCCTCAACAGCCCTGAGATTCATAGGATTTGAGAAGGGGATGCCTCAGTTGTGCAATCTTAGTGGTCTGGAGTATTTAGCCGTGATAGCTACTTTTTTGATCAGCTTTGGCGTCTACCTGCATACCCTTACCCCTACGATTGGAAGCCATGATAGCGGTGATATGATTACGGCTGCATATGTCCTAGGCATACCCCATCCACCGGGTTATCCCCTTTACTGCTTGCTTGGAAAGCTCTGGATAACCATCATTCCCTTTGGCAATATTGCGTTTAGAATGAATATTTTTTCAAGCGTGTCTGCAAGCCTGACAGTAATGATGGTTTGTTTTATAGTGTTAAAATTCATCTCAGGCACAAGGGTAAGATGGGTAATTGCGGCTATCTGTTCTTTTATGCTTGCCTTTAGCAGCGTTTTCTGGCAACAGGCAATCATTGCAGAAAAATATACCTTGAATGCTGCCTTTATAACCCTATTACTGTTTATTCTCATTAAGTGGCAGGAAACCATGAATCATAAGGCATTATACATATTTGCCTTATGTTTTGGGCTTGCCTTTACCCACCACCTTCAGAGCCTGTTTCTGATACCAACAGGCATTTATTTTGTCATGGCTATGGGTTTTCAGAAGCCAATAAAGACAGCTTGTCTGATTAAGGCAATGCTTTTATTTTTAGCACCGCTTGTCCTGTATCTTTATCTGCCTATTCGGGCATCTCATCAGCCTGAGGTAAATTGGGGCAGTCCGGATAACATTCACAGGCTTATTGAACATCTTACGGCTCAGGAATATCGGGAACGATATTTTACGAGCCAAGGTCTCCTCCATCGTGCTGGCGAGCACATACTTGGGTTATTCCCAGAGCAGTTTGGGTGGCTGCTTGCTTTCAGCATTATTGGGGCTTGCATATTATTCATTGATAATCGAAGATGGGCAATATCATTACTGTTGATTCCTCTGGCAGATATTTGTTACTCTGTGCACTATACCATCTTAAACATTGAGGATTATTACATCCCAAGCTTTGTTGTATGCTCCATTCTGACTGGGTATGGGATAGCCGGTATGCTGAGGCTTATAAAAAATCAGATTGCAGTATTGGTATTTATTATATTAATTGCGGCATTTGTTGTTATAGAGGCAAAATCTCACTATTTTTGCAATGACAAGCATAAATACTATTTTGCCTGGGACTATGGCATGAATATTCTGCATCCTCTTAAGCCGGAAGCATTATTGATTATGAGGGGAGATGCCATTATGTTCCCTCTGTGGTATCTTCAATACATTGAAAAAAGACGAAATGATGTTGTTTGTATCTTTTCTCCATATTTGGACAAGGAGTGGCATATAAGGAATCTTGAATCAAGATTGCCTGAGGTTTTTAAGGGCATTGTTAGCCAACCAGATAAGAAGGCTGTACTCTCAACCATATTGAACAAGGCATACCCCAAACATCCCTGTTATGCCTTAATGGATGAAGAGATGCCGCAAGGGTTTAACCTTGTGCCCGCCGGCATATTTCACGCAATAGCTACTAATCATAACCTATCACAGGTTGAAAATGAAAATTTGAACAGTACTGTAGAATTTAACATAAGGGGCTTAAACGACCCATCTGTATATCAAAACGACTGGAGGACAAGAAAGGAAATAGTGTTAAACTATGCCTCAGCCTACAACAACTGTGGGATATTTTATGCAAGGTATCAGCAATTAGAAAAGGCAATTTCAGTTTATAGGAAAGCAATCAAGATAAATCCAGGGGATGTTACCTTTTGTGTCAATCTGGCAAGGGCATATCTTGCTATGGGGAGAATAGATGAGGCTATTAAAGGATTCAAGCAAGCCCTCTTAATCTCTCCTGACAATGCAGGTCTTCACAATGATCTTGGCAGTATCTATGGCAATGCTCTACGGTATGAAGAAGCTATCCTTGAATTTAAGAAAGCAAAACAGGTAAACCCTCAGGATATCAAGGCATATCAGAATCTATCATCTGTATATTATAGACAGGATGAATATGGATTAGCCATGAATGTGTGTCAGGAAGGACTGAGGATATTTCCACAGGATACATATTTGCAAAAAATGCTGGGAGTGTTGCGCCGGCAGTAGTAGAGATTTTGTGAGTGAGACACAGAGGGCAGGCACAGGGGCCTGCCCCCTACAGCAAATGTCATGAACCAGTAGGGGCGAACGGCCGTTTGTCCCTACCATCGTATGCAGGGGCAATGAATGAAAAAACATCGTTCCATGTTGTTCACCGAGAATTGCTGGATTGCTGTAGGAAGGAGGCTTTATGTGCTTTGCTCATAGTGTTAAGGAAAAACCGGTTGAGGAGTGGCATCTCCTTGATAAACATCTAAAAGAAACCGCAAAACTGTCTGAGGCTTTTGCAGCAGAATTTGGCTGCGGGGAATGGGG